>JAFYDI010000009.1 GCA_017544835.1 Lachnospiraceae bacterium
GCGTAGTTCTGGAATACCATTGCGATATCTCTGTCCTTAGGCTCAACGTCGTTAACTACTCTGTCACCAATCTTCAACTCACCTGAAGAAATATCTTCAAGACCTGCGATCATACGAAGTGTGGTAGACTTACCACAACCTGAAGGACCAACGAAGATGATGAACTCTTTATCTGCGATCTCAAGGTTGAAGTTCTTAACTGCTTCAAAACCGTTGGGATATACTTTGCAGATGTTTTTCATTGATAAACTTGCCATAATAATCCTCCTAAATAATTACGGGGACATCCCCAATCAATCTGTTAACAGTATATTAAAAACTTATGCCCAATGCCATACCACATTTGCCCAAAATTATGGCTCATCCTTGTTAATATTGCCGATTTTCCAACCTCTTACCCGGTTGTTTAGGCATCTTTTCTAAAGGATGAGCCTTTGAGTGTACATATTTACCATACATATGATGAGAAAGTCCCAAAAAGCCGCTTTTAAGCCCTTTACGCTTCCTCATTGTAGAAAGCAAGCTGATTCTTGCCACGTTTTTTGGCCTTATACAAAGCCTGGTCGGCCGCCATGTATAAGTCCTTAAAGTTCTTGGCATCGTCAGGGAAGATAGCCGCACCGATACTTGCCGAAGCCGAATATTTAACATAATCTCCGCCGGCTTTGAAGTCATGGAAGAACTTGGTGATACGGTTAGCCTCTCTCTCAATAATCAAATCGTCCGTTACATCTTTTAAAAATACCATAAACTCGTCGCCGCCGGTTCTTCCGATGATATCCGTCATACGGAATTCCATCTTAATCTCCTTGCCGAGAGTCTTAAGAAGGGTATCGCCGAATGCATGACCCATGGTATCGTTAATCTTCTTAAAGTTATCGATGTCAAGAATAAACATCATTGCTCTTGAATCGGGATTGTCCTGAATGTATTCTTTAATCTTTCTCTCGGTGGCAGTCTTATTATATAGGTCGGTTAAAAGATCGGTATCGGCCTTGTCCTCAAGCTCGCGACCACGTTCTTTTGATTTAAGGGAATTAAATACGGCTATACTGATTACAAAAATGATAAATACCACAATAATGATACCTATCTTAACAGCCGTACCCCTGATAACACTGAAATACTTATTGGAAACCTTATCGATATACGCCTGACGAACTCCGTATACAAGGCTGAGACCCGCATATTGAAGCGGTGCCGTAACTACCGTGCGCAAGTCTCCGTTAGTGTCTACCTCAATCGATGTGGCAAGGCCGTTCTTGTATCTTACGTCAAAAAGATAGTAATCGTCTTTATCGGAACCTTCTTCTATATTTTTAATCAAGTTATCTTTCTTAAGGAAGTTGCTGTCTGTGTCCTTGTATTTGCCGAAGTTACCCACGAGACGTCCCTGGCTGTCCATAACCGCAAGAAAAGAAACCTCGTCATAAGGCGACGCCATAAGTTTCTCGCCGAGAATATTAAGATACGTCACAGAAATAACATAATCCTTATCCTTATACGGAATGGCCACAACAAGCATATCATCTTCGTATAAATCATCAGTGCTCTTTAATACCGTAGCCATTACGCTTGAGCAATTGGCAAAAGGTTCAAGCGGGAAAGTCTCGGCAGTATTACCGCTTTCATCACATATAAGCTTATTGCCTCTGCAGAAATAAATATGACTTACATCCGTCTTGGCAACAATGTCTGAAGCAAAAGCACATGTCTCGATACCGCCGGTTTCAAAATTCTGACCCTTTGAAAACTCAATGAGCGCCATCGTCTCACCGATTACATGCTCAACACGTGAATTAAGCTGCCCCGCCCAAGTGCTGGCATAGCCTTCAAGACGGTCCTTACTTAAGTCCGCCGACATTTCCTTACCGTCTTTAATAAACTTAAAGAGCATGAACATTATGATGATTATGAATGCAACCCCGATAAGGGACCAGGAAACAAACGTCACCTTCGCCTGCTTACTGTCTTCCATAGCTATGCATACCTCCCAAGCGGAACAATGTGTTTAACCCTAATGCAAAATACCACCCCTGATATTTATTAAGCCTCCGATGAATTCTCCTTGTCACCTTCCCCCTCGGTTTCAACTTCCGGAGAATCCGTCTTATCGTCCGAATTGTCAGCTTCAGATGCTTCTTCCTCAGCATTCACGCTCCAGGAAAAGTCATCATTTGTCTGAGCAGTTTCAGGCTCAAAGCGTTTAAATGTCTTATCATATAACTTCGCGCAGAAATATGCGGGAAGCGAGAACCAGAATAACATGGTAAGCGGAATGAGCCATACCATAACCTCAAAACGTTCCACAAAATACATAATGGCCACGGGAATCGCTGTAAGAATCGCCATAAGTACGGTCTTGGGAAGCGCAAGAATACTCATAAAGAAAGAGTTCTTAACCGTTCCCTTGATAGTGTTCTCAAAGTGAGAAAGCACCGGGAACACATACAAAAGCGTACAATACATGAAAATCACAGCAACCGTAATAGCTGCAAAAAGAAATGTCGGATGTTCCGTAAGCGAAAGGCTGCGATAATCAATTACCAGCAAAACGATAACAAGCAAAGCGATAGTCCAGATAATCGAAGCCTGTCTGAAATTAAGCTTGAATGACTTAAAGAAATCCTTTGTAATGTAACCCTCTTCATCTCTTGCCATCTTAAGCAATACATAGTGCATTCCGGTAAAAGCAGCACCAATCGGTATAGCCGCAATCAATATAAGAGCGTACATAAGAAACATTGTTCCGGTGGTAGGCATATAAGAAGCGCCCTCCGCAACAATGTGACTTGCAAAAAGATAGTACACCGCTCCCGGGGGCACAAAGAAAATAAGCACAAGAATATTGAGCCACAAAATGTCCGTCATCCTGCTTAAAAATCTCATCAGGGGACTGTCTAAGTTAAAAAGTTTCATTACTCCGTTACCTCCAATATAAACGGCGCAATACGCCGCGCGCATACACAATACTTATGCGCTTTCTTCTCAAAATATTGACCCATTCACAGTGCAACGCACTACTGATTGGTCTGCTTGTATGTAGCCTCGTAGCTGTCCTGAAGCTTTCTGTACATGGAAAGCATTTCATCAGACTTCTGCTTAACGCCGGCCATAATCTCGTCATAATACGTAACAGCCGCTCTCACTACTTCCTTACCGAGTCGGCCCTTGTCCGCTTCTTCGCGGAGTATCGAAATAACCACATCCTTGGGCTTAGGGTTACGATAGCTTCGGGGATTGGTAAGACCCGTCATGGTATCGGCAACCTGAAGGATTCTCATAAGTCGGTTCATCTGGTCGGACTTTAAACGCTTGGGATAACCGCTTCCGTCGCCTCTTTCGTGATGAGCCATAATTGTATCCAGAACGCCTTCGTCTATTCTTCCCTTAAGAATGGATTCAACTACCTCAACGTGTGTACGAAGGGTTGCCATTTCCTCATCGGTAAGCTTACGGGGAGCTTCGCTTATGTCCTTGGAAATAGCGCACATTCCCGCATCATGAAGAAGGGTCGCATAGAACAGTATTTCCTTCTCGTCTTCCGTAAGCATAAGTCTCTCGCCGAGTGACTCCGCAATATGCACGGCCGTAACCGAGTCAAGCATCGTATACTCGCTTCGGAAACCTACAATGTACATAAGTCCCACAAGGAATTCTTTCTTCTCTTCGTCGGTAAAAATAAGATACTCATAAAGTTCCGCAAGTTCATTCTTGTACTCGCCGGAAGAAAGCTTGCTGAAAACGTTGTACTTCTTCTCTGCCTGATAAAGAAGTCCCAAAGCCTTATCGGAATATCTGGTGCCCGCATGCTTCTGGAACATCATATAATCGAACTTTGAACCAAGAATATTGGAATACATATCCATCTTCTCGGCAACGTTAAGGCAATGAATAATCTCATTAAACTCATATGCCTGCTTGGGAACTTTCTGATAATCCGTATGATGGTACAGGATAATCTTGGCCCTGTCCTTAAAGGGCGTCAGATAGAGAAGGAACAAGTATCCGTATATCGAATGCGGCATGAAGTCCTTGGTCTCGTAAACAAGCTGATCCGCACCGGGATTGGTCTTGTATGCCCCAAGGTCATGAAGGGTGGCAAGAAATGCAAATTCCGCAATTTCATACATCTCAAACTTCTTGCCTTCCATACACTGAAGCATGCGATAGAGGATATATGAAGTCCTCGCACCGTGATTCATTACCTTCGGATCGAGACACTTCATAACGTCCCTGAATATGTAGTAGATGTCCTTACTATGAACCAGATTCATAGAACAAACCCGCCTTTTGCGTTTATTTAACCGTACTGCTCATCCAATCTCGTCATGCATCGCATGGGAAGATAAGTGATGCCGTCCGCTGTCTTAAAATCGTCTGTCTTAATAAACCCCAGTTTCTCGTAAAATCCCACGGCATAAGGCGCCGCATTAACCGTCATCTGTACGCATTCTCCTGTTACGAACTCTCTTTGAAGCGCCGCAACAAGTCTTGTGGCAATTCCGTGCTTGTGGTACCGTTCATCCACAAAAAGAAGGGATATGTGATTGCCCGCTCTCAAACTGGCGACCCCGACAATCCTCTCGCCGTCTCTTGCCACCACAACCTTATACTCACCGCACAGAAACATCTTGTAAAGTTCCTGCCCGGAAATAAACTCAAGGAAATGATCCGTGCCTTCCTTGGAATAGCCCGGAGCCTCGAACTTAAGGAAAGTACGCCAGGCAAGCTCCATGGCATCTTCCCAGTCTTCTGCCTTAGCAATGTCTATAAGAATATCATTCATCGGCGTCTCCGACTATCCAGTTGTAAATATCTTCATAAACGGTTTCCCTGTCCGTTTCGTTAAGAAGCTCGTGTCTGTCGCCTTCGTAAAGCTTCATCTTCACGCGCTGCATACCCTGCGCTATAAAGGTGTCATAAACCTTCTTCGGGCCTGCGCCGTAATTACCCACGGGATCTTCGGTACCGCTTATAATAAACGTTCTTAACGTAACGGGCATCTTG
Source organism: Lachnospiraceae bacterium (assembly GCA_017544835.1). GTDB lineage: Bacteria > Bacillota > Clostridia > Lachnospirales > Lachnospiraceae > UBA1258. The sequence goes on from JAFYDI010000009.1 coordinate 5,011, forward strand.
GAAATGTATGAATCCTTGTAAAGTCTCCATATTGTCTCCGCAAGAGTCTTAAAGCCGTTACCGGTAAAAGTAAATCCGCAAAGAGGATCTGCGATATACTTGTCTACAATTTCAGGATCCTTCGTAAGCCAGTCAAAAGGAGTACGGGGATCTTTAATGCGCTTTAAATATGCCCCTGTAGCTGCTTTGTCCGCAAGCTTGCAAGGCTTGGAATACTTACCGAAAAGTGAGGAAACAGCAATGATGGCTTTCAGTCCCAGCACTCTGAACTTAGGCTCCATGCCGGTACCCATAATAATGGCACCGTCTATGCCCTTGCCATATCGGCAGAGGTAATTTCTAAGCATGTATGAACCCATCGAATGACCCAAAATAAAATAGGGTACCCCGGGATAAGCCTCCTGATTCATCTTCTTAAGTCTGTGCACGTCTCGCACTATAACCGTTGCGGGATCCTGTTTGCAAAAGAAACCGGGGCCTTTGTCGGTGATACTCTTTCCGTGTCCCAAGTGATCCTCGGCCGTAACCATGATGCCTTTACCCGTCATATATTCGGCAAACGCTTCATATCTGTCCACATGTTCAGCCATTCCGTGTACAATCTGGAGGATATACTTAGGCTTCTTGTCATCGGGAATCCACCTTACAGCGTGAAGCTTCGTAAGGTTGTCTCGTGATTCAAACTGAAAATCTTCTCTAATCATTAACTTCTCCCATGTATAAACACTTATACAGAATTTATTATAATGCAAGGGTATTATTTTCGCAATAACAACAAAGCCGAAGCGCCATCGCGCTCCGGCTCGTCAAGTCATTCTTAACAGAGTGAAAATCCCTTGCTCTTTAAGTTGTTCTCTACTTCCCTTGCATCCTCGGTATGAAGAATCATGATAGGGCAACCGCTCTCACGGTTAAAAGAAAGATAAAGGTAATCTACATTAATGTATGCATCGTCAAGTGCCTGAAGAAGCTTTTTTAAGTTACCTACTTCATCCTTAATCTCAACGCCGATTACATCGGTAAGCTTACATATAATGCCTTTGTCCGACAAAACCTTGCAGGCCTTATCGGGCTCGCTTACCACCATTCTTACTATTCCGTATTCGGCTGAGTCGTTGGTGACGGAACCTAAGATATTGATGTTCTCATCCGCAAGAATACTTGTAATCTCAAGCATCTTACCCTTTACGTTCTCAGCGTAGATAGAAACCTGTTTTAACATTTTATTTCTCCTTATACAGTACCCGCGCCCCTGTCCGAGGCATGCAGGATATTAGCAAATCTCGGCACCCGAAGGCATTTCTCTCTCGGGAGTCATAAGCGCAAGTTTGCCGTCCTGATCCTCAGCGCAAAGAAGCATTCCCTCGGAAACAACACCTGCAAGCGTAGCGGGCTTAAGGTTAACAAGAACCATTACCTTCTTGCCTACCATTTCCTCGGCGCTATAGTGCTGCTTGATACCTGAAACAATCTGCTTAACGGTGTCCCCGATCTTAACCTGTGAGCATAAAAGCTTCTTGGACTTCGGAACTTCCTCGCACTTGATAATCTCGCCTACCGCAAACTGAAGCTTGGCAAAATCATCATAGGTAATCTCGGGACGAACTTCAAGCTTGATAGCGTTTTCTTCGGCCTTGGGCTCCTCGGTAACGCCTGCTTCCGCCTTCTGGATAGCTGCAATTCTCTCAGCCTCTGCAAGAACATCCTTGGGGTCGAGGCGGGCAAATAAAATCTCGGGAGTCTCCGTTACCTTATTGCCGCTCTTGTATGCACCGAACTTATCAAGAGTATCGAAGTCTCTTAACTCTGTATTAAGCTGACGGGCAATCTTCTCGGCTGTCTCGGGAAGGAAAGGCCAAAGAAGGCTTGCGCCGATATTAATGCTTTCGCAAAGGTTGTAAAGAACGGTTGCAAGACGGTCCTTCTTGGCTTCGTCCTTGGCAAGTACCCAGGGCTCGGTCTCATCGATGTATTTATTGCAACGCTTAAAGAGCGCAAAAATCTCGGTGATGGCATCGGCAACGTGAAGGTCTGCCATCTTGGCACTTACTCTGTTGTAAGTATCGGTGGCAACGGCCTTTAAGTCAGCGTCAACATCTTCCGCAACACCCTTGTCTTCCACGATGCCACCAAAGTATTTGTTGCTCATGGAGATGGTACGGTTAACAAGGTTTCCGAGAACATTTGCAAGGTCGGAATTGATACGCTCGGTCATAAGGTCCCATGTAACGGCACCGTCGTTCTCGAAAGGCATCTCATGAATCATGAAGTATCTTACCGCATCCACGCCAAA
>JAFYDI010000111.1 GCA_017544835.1 Lachnospiraceae bacterium
CCCTTGCCGGGGAGCTTTTTGCATGCCTTATAGCAGTCTACGTAACATTGATTCAAGCAGAATCGGGTCGACGGGCTTGCCGATGAAATCATCGAAGCCTATTGATAGGTAGGATTCGTGCGAGTTGGAGGTTACGTTGGCGGTCATCATAATCATCGGAGTGGAGCGATTAATATTGTTTTCGTCATTTCTGATGGCGTTGAAGGTTTCGATGCCGTCCATTCCGGGCATCATGTGGTCGATGAAGATTGCGTCGTATTTATTTTCTTTGGTAAGTTCTATGCCTGCTTCGCCGGAAGGAGCGGCATCTATTTTAACAAGCGTTCGCTTTAAAAGCCCCTTGAAAATGCTGATGTTTACGGCGGTATCGTCTATCACAAGCACGCGCGCATTGGGAGCGGTAAAAGAAACCTTGTATTCCTTGATGTTCTCGCGTATCTGCTCGAAACTCTCGGTTATATTTCCAACGGTAGAGTTGCCGGAATAGGGCAGTCTGAGTGTAAAAGAAAACTCTGAGCCTTTGCCGTATTCGCTGGTAACTTCGGGGCTGGTGCCCATCAGCTCCAAAAGCTTGTGAGTAATGGACATGCCAAGACCGGTTCCCTCGATGTAGCGGTTTTTCTTTTGGTCGAGCCTTTCATAAGGAATGAAGAGATGCTGCATGGTTTCGGGCGTCATACCGATACCTGTATCTTTGACTTTAACCGTGAGATTGATGCTCTTGTCGCCCAATTTCTTGTGATACATGGACAGTGTCACGGTGCCTTTCTTGGTGTATTTGACAGCATTGGAAAGGATATTCATGAAAATCTGCTTGATTCTTATTTCGTCGCCCACAAGCTTTCTCGGAATTTCGGGGTCGATATCGACTTCGAAAAACAGGCCTTTATCCTGAGCTCGGACGCTGTTCATGCTGATGATTTCATTAAGCATATTCACAAGGTCGAAGGTTACGGGCACGAGTTCCATCTTACCCGACTCAATCTTGGATAAGTCAAGAAGGTCGTTGATCAGACTTAACATCGTGGTTCCGGACTTCTTAATATCCACAGCGTAATTGCGTATCTTGTCTTCCTGAGATTCTCTTATAACCATCTCGTTAAAACCAAGCACCGCGTTGATGGGGGTCCTGATTTCGTGTGAAATGTTAGCAAGGAATTCACTCTTATATTTGTTGGCAATTTCGGCCTTCTGAGCCATTTCTTCGGCGAGAGCCTTGCTTTCTTTGAGCATCGTAATGTATTTTTGAGTATCGGTGTCGTCACTTATCTTGATGGCGTAGCCCATAAGCTTCTTGCCGTTCGCAGAGTAGAAGGGCTTGATGGTGATACGGATAATATCGCCGGCGCGCTCCATAATCTTGGGCTCTACATCGCCTTCGAGCGAGGCAACCACCCAGTCGCCGAATTCGTGTTTAAGCTCCGGCATGGTAACCTGTTTGTCTATTTCAAGGTTGTTAAGCTCGGGGAAATACTTTCTTGCTATATTATCGGCACCGACGTATCTTAAGCCTGAGTCCAGCATTACATAGCCGGTATCCTTGTTGGCAAGCAGAGAAAGATGCACATTTGCGTTGACATCGTATATCGCCGAACGTCGCATTATCATGTAAATTATTACTTCGACGAAATCATAAGCGAAAGGAAGAAGCTCGACCTTAAGACCGATTGCTCTTTCTGTAACATACAAAAGAATAATAAACGCTTCTGCCAGACCAAGCCAGAAAGCGTACAGCCATGACACCTGCTTCTTGTGCATAAAAGCCCATATAATGGCGAGCACGGGAAGAAGCATATTGATGGCAAGCACGACGAAATAAACCGTGTGGTGTGGGCCATATCCCTTGACCAGATACTTAAGACCGCCATCGTCGGTAAGGTATACCCAGCGATAGTGCAAGCGTGTCGTCTCGGTAAGGAATACCGATATCATAACCTCTGTATCCAAAAGAATAAGCGGAACAAACCACCAGTGACTGGTTTTAATATTACATATTTGTAATATACATTTAAGCATAAAGAGCGTAAGGAAAGTGCCGCTGAAATATGTGAACTTGGTCGCCAGAAGTGCTTCCTGTGTAGACCTGGAAACACTTACACAAAAATAAGACAGATTTACAAAGAAAACTGTCAGGAATAAAAGGGTACGGTAAGTATTCTTTTGCTCCTCTGTGGTAATCAAAAGAAGCCAAAGAAGCAATGCCGCAATTAAAGTGGGCAACAGGTAAGCAAAAAACGGAATCATATATTACCTCAGAAGTTTATTTGACCAGTTAATTCTACTATACAGCAGGCAAATTCCTATAAACAAGTGTAAATCGTTGACAATTCTGACTTATTATGCTATCTTTTACTGAATAAGACAAACGCGATGATAAAGAGAGTACGTACAGGACGTATTTACAGAGAAGGGTCGTAAGCTGAGAGACCCGAATAGGGAATGTACCGAAGATGGCTTTTGAGCAGCGCACCGAACCGCAAGGTAAGGCTGCGACGGGATTCGCCCGTTAAAGCGACAGGGTATTATTCAGTACCCGTTGAGGTCATAATCGTGAGGTTATGATAAAGAGAAGTGGTAACACGTA
>JAFYDI010000112.1 GCA_017544835.1 Lachnospiraceae bacterium
GTATTCGGGGAGCAAGAAGCCCTTTCGCTTCAGGATATTATAGAAGCAAGAAACAAGTATACCGATATACCCTTTATGTCATACGGGTACAGTGCGGCAGTGCTTAGAAATCCGCTGGAATCCGACTACAGGGTGTTCTTAGGCGGTGAAGACGGAAAGTTTAATTTTAAGACTGCGGAATTCAAAGAACTTGCCGAGTTTGCGGCTTCTTTTCCCACGTGGAAAGAAGAAGAACTTACGAAATATTTGAGGGACTCTAAGTCGGAGACTAATACACTCGACGGATTGGAAAAGATATGGCAGATTTCCATGGAGGGACCTCAGGTTTATATTCAGGATCGAATATGGTTTGGTAAAAACTTTAAAACCTATGGGGTAATGACTCTTGAAGGCAGCGGATATACACTTCACCCGTCCACAACTTTCGGCATAAGCGCCGCAAGCTCACACAAAGATGATGCGTGGGAAGTAATCAAAGCGATTATTGATTATAAACCGACTCACATGTATACGGGCTTTAAGGCCAATAAGGAATGCTTTGAGTACTCCATGGAACAGCTTTATGAGGCAACGCACCTATCCGGCGGGTATGCACTTCATACCGATAACGGAGTGTTTAGAATGACCATGGAAAAAGAAGACTTTGATATCCTAAGAAGCATGGTTAAGAAAGCAACAGTGGCTAAGACTCCCGACAGTATGATACTGCGTATCATCGGGGAGGAAATGCCTGCATACTTCGCGGGGGAGAAGACACTTGATGACGTGATAAAGATTATGCAAAAGAGGGTGGATCTTTATCTTGAAGAAGGTAAATAATGTGGGGGTATTTATGAGATTAATTAAGACTTTTATGGCGGCAGCAGTGCTGATGCTTTTGCCGATAAGCATGATGGGGTGCGGCAAGGATAAAGCGGGCGTAGCTTCGGACAAGACGGCTTCTGCAGCGGGGGAATCTGCTTCGGAAGAACTTAGGGCAGACGACGGCGTATATGTTGCCACAATCAAGAATCTGGACCTTACAGACAGCAATGGGGAGGAAATGCGTTTTTCCTGTTACAAGGACGGATTAATATACGGAACGGTTCACAAGTATATTGAAGAAATACAGTATTACGTAGAATATCTCAGGATTGTGGATGCTGAGACGGGTGAAGCAAAGGGCGAGGACATTGAGCTTACGGATAACGACGGCAATCATATAGTCGCATCTATAATGGCGCCCGTTGACGACGAAGAACTGGCGATATTGGCCAATTCCTATAAAGATAACCATGCAGAGTATATTCTTTATCTTCTGGATAAAGCGGGTAATATCAAGGCATCCAAGAATATTGATGAGGTGCCCGGCTTAAGTGAAGACGCATATGCAAGCAAGATGGTATCAGACGGTACATATGTGTATTTGCTCTTTGATGGGAAGCTTCTTGCTTTTGACAGAAACTTAAATTATAAGAAGACAATTCTTGAGAGCGATTACGCATCTTTGTGTGTGGGCAACGACAATCTTTTGTATATCATGGATTATCTTAACTATGGCACGCTTTCAAGCTATGACGCCACTAAAGATAAATATACCGAGGAGGTTGCGAAATTCCCTAACGGCAATACCATAAGCCCGGGTGAGGGAGATGAACTGCTTGTGGAAAGCTCGTCATTCATAAGAAGTTATAATGTTAAAACAGGTGAAAGCGTTAAGCTTTTTGATTTTACCGACGTCGGATTTACACCTCAGATAATTAACAGTATGTATCGTGACAAGTCCGGAGACATACACATCTTGTACTATGAGCTCGGAGATAAGAAAGCGGAAAGCGAAAACGGCGGATACGAAACGATTCAGACCATGATATACAAGACCGCTTCGTTGAAACGCTACGACAAGTCCGAGGTTCCTGAGGTTGAGGAAATACGCATCGCCTGCAATTACTTTAACGACGATATTCGAAAGGTAATCAATGAATTTAATCTTTCCCATTCGGATGTAAAGATTAAGATAAAGGCCTATTCCGAAGAATACACCGACTATGAAGCGCAGCAGACTGCTATGGACAGGGATATATTAAACGGAGAGGACTATGACATATATTGTCTTTATTCAAGCGATATCAAAAAGTATTCAGATAAGGGACTTTTTGAAGACTTGATGACTTATATTGACAACGATCCTTCTTTTGACGTAAGCAAGTACTATGAAAACGGGCTTTTTGCTGCACGGGAAGGCGCTAAATTATACGGAATAGTTACCGACGTCATGCTAGGCTCTCTCGCGGGAGACTCGACGGTATTCGGGGACAAAGAAAGCCTTACGCTTGAAGATATTATAAATGCAAGAAAAGAATACCCGGATATTTCCTTTATATCCGATGCGACGGATGTAATGGTGGTGTCGATGCTCATAAATCTCTATGATTACACGTATTATCTGGGCGGAGAAGCGGGCAAGTACAACTTTGATACCGAAGAATTCAGGAAACTTTGTGAGTTTGCAAGGTCGTTTCCCAAAAGCTCGGGCGACGGAATATATATGTATGGTTACGGGCCCGTTGATTCTAACGATGTGAAGCTTCTTACTCCGGTATACTACGGCTCCGAAAACATACTTACAAGTCGTGCGGCCTATGGCAAGAAGCACAGGTCATACGGCGCGCCTTCCACTTCCGGCAACGGATATTTCGTGCACCCGGTCAATGCTTATTGCATAAACGCAAACAGCACTCACAAGGAAGAAGCGTGGGAGATAATAAAGACTTTCCTCGATGCCAAGCCGGACTATTTCGGACTTCAGTTCAGGGTTAACAAGGAAATGTTCATACTCGATCTTGAAAACATGTATGACAGAGCCAACGCAAAATACGCGAGCGGAGTAACCATGGGTGGAGTTACATACACACTTTCCATGACCAAAGACGACATCTCTGCCATAGAGAAAATGATGGCAGGCGCAGAGCCCATTACCAATCTGGACGAACCGGTATACGACATTATAACCGAGGAACTTCCGGCATATTTTGCAGGCGAAAAGTCGCTTGACGATATAATAAAGATTATACAGAAGAGAGTAGATATCTACCTTGAAGAGAAGAAATAGTAAGACGATTTCAGATTATGTAATGCCAAGGGGTATGAATAGATGAAGTGTGTAAAGAGGTGTCTGTCGGTTGTGGCAGCAGTGCTTGTTATAGTTGCCGTCTGTGGCTGCGGAGCCAAAGAACAGACAAGTAATACGAGCGAAGCTGATACGAAGGCGTCGGTAAGTGTTGAAACGCCGATACATGAGGATGACGGAGTATATATCGGCGGTGTCAGAAGACTTACAGGGGACTTTAATGAGGTTCAGGCGGGTTTTGTCTTTGAAAAGGATGAAGTCTTGTATTTCGTGCAGGATGAATTTGACAAAGAAGACGGCAGGAATCACAGCTTTCTTTTGCCGATAAATCCAAGTACGGGCGAGCGCGTAGGTGAGGCGATAAAACTTGGTGAGTGGGCTGACGCGTCATACATTTCTTCGGCGGTAATGCTTGCTGATTATTATGTCTTTCTTACGTACGAGTTTCACGGCGATGATTCTGAGATAGTCCTTACTAAATGCGCAAAGGATGGCACCGAAATTGCGAGGAGACCTTTAAAAGACATATCGCAGATTCCTGCGGAAGACCCGTCGATTGTAAGGATAGTAAGTGATGATACCCGATTGTATCTCATTACCGACGGCGTTGTAACGATATTGGATGAAGAATTCGGATTTAAGAAAGTACTTTTGAATGCAGGCTATAACAGCGGGTGTGTCGGCCCGGACGGATTGGTATATTTCGTGGATTTCCTGTCAGGTAATCTGTCAAGCTACAATACGGTTTCGGACGAGTTAAAGGAGAATATCCACAATATCCCTTCGGCATCCGAAGTGTATGCCGGAGCAGAAGGCGAGTTGCTTATAAGTACGGGCCATTCGCTCAAAAGTGTAGACTTAAAGACGGCGGAAGTCACGTCACTCTTTGATTATGCGGATGTGGGATTAAGTAATGTTGCTGAAAACACCATATACAGGGACAGCATTGGTCAGATTCATATATGCTTTAGCAAGAACAGTGAGGCAACCGTCGGCGGGCAGAGCGTAACTGCGCTTGTGCCATATGTAGACGACATTAGCCGTTATACCAAAGAAAATGCGCCGCAGGCCGACGAGATAAGAATTGCCTGTCTTTATATGAATTCAGACTTGCGTGAGGTCATCAACGATTATAAGCTTGCGCATCCCGAAATAAGAATAAAGATAAAGGCATATGATGAGAATCATGGCGATTTTGATGAAGTGCTGGCAGCGATAGATGCGGATATTATAGACGGTGCGGTGTACGATGTATGGGTTCTTGACGGAATACCGGTAAGGAAGTATTCCCGGAAGGGGTTGTTTGAAGACCTTGTACCATATTTGGAGAACGATTCTTCTTTTGACATAGGCAAGTATTATGAAAACGCGCTTATGGCGATGCAGGAAGGCGATAAGCTGTACGCACTCACGAGCAAAGTGTATCTTGATTGTTACGTGGGTGACAAGGATGTGTTTGGGAATAAAGAAGCGTTAAGCTTTGACGATATTGTCAGTGCGAGGGAACGAAACAATGAAATCTCGTTTATCGCAACCGGAACCTGCGACAACGTGTTTACGCGGTTTTTGCAAACAGACTATACGATGTTCTTAGGCGGTCGGGAAGGCGTGTATGATTTCGGGACTGAAGAGTTTGCGAAACTGCTTATCTTTGCCGGAACGTTCCCGAGTTGGTCCAAAGAACAGAAAAAAGCCTACAACGTATACGCCGATATCATGGAAGGAAATGCGAGGTTTAAGTTTGCCATACATACAGGAATTTTGAACTTCTTGCTTGATAAGGGTGCGTTTGGCGGCAAGGCAAGGTTTTATAAGATTGAGTCAGCAAACGGAAGCCGGTTTTATGTCTCGCCGTCAGGGTGCTTTGCCATCGGTGCCGGTAGCATGCACAAAGAAGAAGCGTGGGAACTGCTAAAAGGATTTCTTGATGCTGACGATCTTTCATTTGGGCTTGAATACAGAGTGAAACGTGATGTGTTTCTTGAAGGTATTCATGATTCATGGTCTTCGTCCAAAGAAAACAATACCTTCACCTATCGTAGCATACAAGTTCCGACTTATATGACCGAAGCAGACGGGAATGTCATCATAGACATGATGGAGCAGGCAGTGGTTGCGCCGACTCTTGATGACAGGATTTGGGACATAATTGAGGAAGAAGTATCATATTATTTTGCCGGCGAAAAAACACTTGAAGAAACCGTGAATATACTTCAAAAACGCGTAAATTTGTACCTCGAAGAATCCCGTTAACAACTATATTTCGTACAGTTTCGAAATTGTATCTACAAGAACATGTGGTGTTAGGTAGACATAACATACAACATGTAGGAAAAAACTTGAGGGTAAAACGCAATATGTTGTTGTAATCTCAGAATAATGATGTTATAATCAAAGCGCGTGGATAAGACTGTCCACGCGCCAAACTTTTAGTGGGAGGAACACTTAAATGAAAAGATTTTTATCACTTATGCTTGCGTTAGTGATGGTTGCTTCTCTTTGCACCGGTTGTGGCGCTAAGAAGGCAGACACCTACGAGATCGCTCTCGTTACCGACGTAGGTAACATCGACGACAAGTCCTTTAACCAGGGCGCTTGGGAAGGTGTTAAGGAGTACGCTGAGAACAATAAGAAGACTTACAACTATTATCGTCCTTCAGAAGACTCCACCGAAGCTCGTGTTGAGACCATCAAGCAGGCTATCGACAAGGGAGCAAAGGTTGTAGTATGTCCCGGTTACTTATTCGAGGATGCAATCTACGAAGTACAGGATCAGTACTCTGATGTACAGTTCTTACTTCTTGACGGCGAGCCTCATACTGCAGACTACTCTGAGTACAAGACCGCTTCCAACACTCACAACATTCTTTACAAAGAAGAGCAGGCCGGCTACCTTGCAGGTTATGCAGCAGTTAAAGAAGGTTACAGAAGCCTTGGTTTCTTAGGCGGTATGGCAGTTCCCGCAGTTATCCGTTACGGTTACGGTTTCGTTCAGGGTGCTAACGATGCAGCCAAGGAACTCGGCGTAGAAGGCGACGTTTCCATTAAGTACTGGTACTGTGGTGGATTCGCTCCCAGCGATGATATCAAGACAAAGATGTCCGGTTGGTACACAGCAGGCACAGAAGTAGTATTCTCCTGTGGTGGTGGTATCTACCTTTCCTGTACAGCAGCTGCTGAAGCAGCAGGCGCTAAGGTTATCGGCGTTGACGTTGACCAGTCTGCAGAATCAGCTACAATCATTACTTCTGCTATGAAGGAACTTGCTAACTCCGTAGTTTTAGCACTTACCGATCTTTACAAGAACGGCGGCAAGTGGCCCGCAGACCTTGGCGGAAAGACTTCCGTACTCGGCGCTGTTGAAGGTTGTGTAGGTCTTCCTACCGCAACATGGTCCATGAAGAACTTCACTGTTGATGAATACAAGACCTTATTCGAAAAGGTTAAGAACGGTGAAATCGCTATTTCCAACGCTACAGACGCAGCTCCTTCAGTTGCAATCACTGTAGATTATCAGGAGTAATCCTTTCTAAGATCTAAGTAAATCACGAGGAGGATGTTGCACCATTGCTAATGCGGCATCCTCCTTTTTTCCAAAAGAGGTTAGTATGAGCGATTATGTAATCGAAATGCTGAATATCACCAAGAGATTCCCCGGCATTGTTGCCAACGACAACATTACTCTTCAGCTTAAAAAAGGCGAAGTTCATGCTCTGCTTGGTGAGAATGGTGCAGGTAAGTCCACGCTTATGAGCGTTTTGTTCGGACTCTACCAGCCTGAAGAAGGATGTATTAAGAAGAACGGCGAAGTGGTTAAGATTAATGACCCCAATGACGCCAATGCACTTCATATCGGTATGGTTCACCAGCATTTTAAACTTGTTGAGTGCTTTTCGGTACTTGACAATATTATTCTGGGTGTCGAACCTAATAAAATGGGCTTTTTGCAAAAGAAAGAAGCTCGTGCAAAAGTACTTGAATTAAGCGAAAAATACGGGCTTAAGGTCGATCCCGATGCCCTTATCGAAGATATATCGGTAGGCATGCAGCAGCGTGTCGAAATTTTAAAGATGCTCTATCGTGAGAACGAAATCTTAATCTTTGACGAGCCTACCGCAGTCCTTACTCCTCAGGAGATTGACGAACTCATGGAAATCATGAGAGGCTTCAAGGCTGAGGGTAAGTCCATTCTTTTTATCACACATAAGTTAAACGAAATTATGGCGGTTGCAGATCGTTGTACCGTACTCAGAAAGGGTAAGTACATGGGTACCGTTAACGTTGCCGACACCACCAAGGAAGAGCTTTCCAAGATGATGGTAGGCCGTAACGTTAACTTTAAAGTCGACAAGTGCGATTGTAAGCCCGGCGAGACTGTATTTAAGGCTGAGCATGTTACCGTTCCTTCCAAGCTTCATAAGAAGAATGCGGTTAACGATGTTTCCCTTGAAGTTCGCGCAGGCGAGATAGTATGTCTTGCAGGTATCGAGGGTAACGGTCAGACAGAGTTTGTACAGGGTATTACCGGTCTTACCAAGATGTCTTCCGGACGAATCGAGCTGCTTGGCAAGGATATTACCAATGCTTCAATTCGTGAAAAGTCTATCATGGGTATCAGCCATATTCCCGAAGACAGACACAAACACGGACTCGTGCTTGATTATTCACTTGAGCAGAACATGGTTCTTCAGCAGTACTGGGAGCCCCAGTTCCAGCACAACGGTTTTATTAAGCAGCAGGCTGTAAGAGAGTATGCAGAGAAGCTTATAGACCAGTTTGACGTACGTAGCGGTCAGGGGCCCATTACCACAGTCCGCAGTATGTCGGGCGGTAACCAGCAGAAGGCTATTATCGCACGTGAAATCAGCAAGGATCCCAAGCTTCTTATCGCAGTTCAGCCTACCCGCGGACTTGACGTCGGAGCTATTGAATATATTCATAAACAGCTCGTTAAGGAGCGTGACGAGGGCAAGGCAGTCCTTCTGGTTTCCCTTGAACTTGACGAAGTTATGAATGTCAGCGACAGAATCCTTGTAATGTATGAAGGTGAAATAGTGGGAGAGTTCGATCCCAAGACAGTAACCGTTCAGGAACTCGGTCTTTACATGGCCGGTGCCAAGAGACAGGACGAAAATAACAGTAAGAAGGAGGAAGCTTAACATGAAGAATTATTTCAAGAGTAAAGGCTTCATAACCGTTCTTGCTTCGGTTATTTCAATCGTGGTCGGACTGTTAATCGGCTTTATTTTACTTATAGTATTTAACCCCGCATATGCTGTGGGCGGTCTTGGAAGCATTATTTCAAAGGGCTTTTCAAGTTCCGATAAGTTCGCCAAGGTTTTGTACCAGGCGGCTCCCCTTATTATGACGGGTCTTTCCGTAGGTTTTGCTTTTAAGACAGGCCTTTTCAACATCGGTGCGACAGGACAGTATACCGTAGGTGCTTTCATGGCGCTGGTATTCGGTATTCAGTTCCAGATGCCCTGGTGGGTATGTCTTATCGCTGCGATGATCGGCGGAGCAATCTGGGGCTTTATTCCCGGTATTTGTAAGGCACTCTTTAACGTTAACGAAGTTATCACTTCCATCATGTTTAACTGGCTCGGCCTTTTCATGGTGAACTTACTTCTTAACAACATGCCTGTAATGCTTGCAGACCACTGGGGTGCATCCAACAAGGACCGTACCGCTGCACTTGCTTCGGCCAATCCTTCCGCGATTATCCCTAAGCTTGGCCTTAATGAATTGCTTCACTCCAATTACATGAATATCTCTATTTTCATCGCAATCATTATTGCGGTAGTGATATACATCATCTTGGAGAAGAGAACTTTCGGTTATGAGCTTAAGGCCTGCGGCTTTAACAAAGACGCAAGTATTTACGCCGGCATCAATGCTAAGCGTAATATCGTGCTTTCAATGGTTATCTCCGGTGCTCTTGCAGGTATCGGCGGCGGTATCTACTACTTAAGCGGTACTGCTCAGTACACTATTGTTAAGTCACTTCTTGCCATGGGCTTTAACGGTATCCCTGTTGCATTGCTTGGTGCTTCAAGCCCCATCGGTATTATCTTTGCGGCATTGTTTATTTCCTACATTCAGGTCGGCGGCGAAGCCCTCCAGCCCGAATATGCCAAGGAAATCATCGACATTATTATTGCAGTTATCATTTACCTGAGCGCATTCTCACTCCTTGTGAAGAACATCCTCGGTAAATTCATTAAGACCGACACAAGCAACGTCAATGCGGAGGATAAGGCTGTTACACCGCCGGAACCCGTTCCCGCCAAACCTGCAGAAGTCGCACCCACCGAAGAGAAAGGAGGCAATGAATAATGAGCTGGACATCAATTTTAGCCGACATTATCGGCGCCACCATTCTTTTTGCAGTACCCCTTCTTCTTGTAGCACTCGGCGGTATGTTCTCCGAGCGAAGCGGTGTTATCAACATCGCCCTTGAAGGTATCATGATTGTCGGAGCACTTTGCAGCTGCCTTACCCTTGTGGGACTTGATAAGTCGGGCTTTGGCGCTTCACATCCCCAGCTTGGTATGTTTATCGCCATCCTTGTTGCGGCAGCATCGGGAGCTGTGTTCTCATTGCTTCTTGCTTTTGCCTCCATCAACTTAAGAGCCGACCAGACCATCGGCGGTACCGCACTTAACATGCTGGCACCCGCATTCGCAATCGTTCTTACATGGGCGGTTCAGGGACAGGGACAGACCACAATCCTTATTCCTACATGGACACGTATCACTCAGGAGAATTTCGGAATCGAGAAGGCTGACACCTTCTTCCAGAACCTGATATTTAAGAGCTTCTACCTTACAACGATAGTTGCGGTAATCCTCTTTATCTGTGCATATGTACTTATGTACAAGACCCGTTTCGGATTAAGACTTCGTTCCTGCGGTGAGCATCCTCAGGCAGCGGATTCCGTAGGTATCAACGTATTCAAGATGAGATACGCAGGCGTTATTATTTCAGGATGCCTCGGCGGTATCGGCGGACTTGCATTCACGGTTGCGGCCGGAAGCGGATTCCAGTCTTCCGTAGCAGGTTACGGTTTCCTTGCTTTGGCAGTTATGATCTTCGGTAACTGGAAGCCTTTCACAATCTTAGGTGCATCGCTGTTCTTCGCACTCTTTAAGATTATCGGCTCCTACAGCGACAGCATTCCTTTCCTGCCTAGCTTTGAGAGCGTTAACTCAAGTGAGTACATTTACCTTATGCTTCCTTACGTGGTAACCATGATTGTCCTGATTCTTACATCCAAGAAATCACGAGCACCCAAAGCGGAAGGTATTCCTTACGACAAGGGAACAAGATAATATTTGCATCAGACCGGCGCAGGCACTTAGGTGTCTGCGCTTTTGTTTTGTTTACGTTAATCCCGCAAACGTACAATTATTTGTGTGTTTAAGGGACGGAATTAATGAAGCAATATACCATCTTCTCAAAAGAAATTGATAAACTTGGTGAAGACGGAAGATTAAAGCGCCGGGAATTGATAGACGGGCAGAAATTCTTACAGATAGAACGGGTAAGAAAGCTCGGATTCAGGCATACTTTAATCCTTTTTTTGCTGTTTGCAATTCAGGGTATTGTTCTTTACCTAACCCCCAAAGCCTTTATAGCGCCCGTATGTATAGCTGCTTTTGCCGTTGACATTATGTTTATATACGGCTTCTGCAAAAGAATGGTCGGCGCCGTAGACGGAAACTTCCAAAGCGGCAGGGAAATATACGAATCGTCCATAGATGAGATGATAGGAATTCTCAAGAAAGAACACAGGCGCGATTTGGCCAAGGACAGTTATCTTGAGGAGCTATCTTCGGATATAGAGATTCCCATAAGCGCGGTTCTTAATATTGATGAAAAGATTTTAAGAGAGACTACCGAGCAGAACATAATCGAACTTGCTGCCAAGCTTAAAGGCGGCATGGATATAATGCGCGTGTATGTTAAAGATTTATGCGCTGCGTCAAGGTTTGGAATTGAAAGCCTTGAGATAACGACAGCACCCTACGATGTGGGAATTATGATATGCGATATTGAGAATATCGCGCTTAGAGTTGCGGATGAAAAGGGCATCAGGCTTCTCATAGAAGTTAATAATGATATGCCCACTGTGTTAGAGGGCGACAATCTTCACATAGAGCTAATTATTCTTAAACTTATTGCCAACGCTCTTAAGTATACCGATGAAGGTCAGGTCACGTTCAATATAACCTGCGTCGGCGGAACGGGCGGTGAGACGATGCTAAGCGTTTCGGTTAAAGATACCGGTTGCGGCATTAAGGAAGAAGACTTGGATAAGTATTTCTCCAAAGACCGTCAGGCGGGCGAGGCAATTGCCGACGGCTGCAGCATAGGGATGGCCATGACCAAGATGCTGCTTGAAAAGATGGGCTCGGAGTTAAGAGTAGAAAGTAAGCTTTCCGTGGGTTCGGAGTTCAGATTCTTGGTAAAGCAGAAGGTCGTGGATGCATCACCGATGGGAAAGCGCGAAGATGCCATTGCCAGATATAAGGAAATGGACGACGCACGACGCGCAAAACAACCGCAGGCTGATATACAGCCTATTGCCAAGACGGAAGACGTGACACCTCCGAAGGTCGTCGAAGCGGTTGCGACAACGCCTAAGATTGTGGAACCTCTGAAACAGGAACATGAACCGGCAACGGCACCCAAGCCTCAGGAGCAGGTGACTTCGGGCGATGAATTCATAGACAGACTTAAGAAAATAGCGATCCTCAGTGTAGACGACGGTATTAAGAATTCAGGCTCCGTCGACATCTACAAAAAAGCCGTATCGGACTTCTGCGACAGCGGCAAGGCCAAGGCAGACGATATA
>JAFYDI010000113.1 GCA_017544835.1 Lachnospiraceae bacterium
CTTTTCTTTCCGTTTACTGTCTTTTGGGTCGTATTTTTTTATAGTGTGTTCGCTTTCACACTTCTGAATAATCTCAAAGATTTTCAGGGTTGCATTGTTGTTTGATTGTCAAGGTTCTGTGTTGCTCTGTTTTCGTCGCAACGTTGATATATTAGCACAGGTCGCGACCCTCGTCAAGAGCATTTTTTAACTTTTTTTATCTTTTTTCAAGACCACCGTTTCGCGCGGTGGAACTATAATTTATCATTAATTTTATCCTGTGTCAACGAGTTTTTGGATGTTTTTGAACCTTTTTTTGACCCTCCAATATAATGGTGTTTCTTCCTATATAATATACAATATATAGAATCGAATATTGCGGGAAACAAAAAGGACCCAAACCTCATCCGATTCGGGTCCATTAACAAGTATTTCAATTAGTAATCGTAGTATTCTGCCAAGCTCTTTAAATAAGCAAGAGAGCTTTCAAGAGTTGATGCCAGTTCTTCAATGGCGCCGGCGTCTCTTAAGTTCTTTACAAGAGTTTCGCCGTCAACAGCCTTGATAAGTTCAACCATAGCTGTCTCATCATCAAAATTTAACTCAAGAGCGCTATCCTTACCTGCAACCTCTATAGCGGATGCATCCTTGATTTCTGTTACAGCACCTACGCTGAATAAATTCTTCTCGCCATTACCGATTGCCATCGATACTTCTGCATTGTTCTTGGATACTGTTCCTTTATAATAGAAGCCAACATTGGTATCTCCGATAATCTCTTTCAAGACTTCCAGATCCGATTCGCTGTCTTCGCCAAAGTTTACATTGGTGATTGCTATATCAAAAGAACCTTCACCCTTTTTGTTGATGCTCTTGTCAAAATTGTTAATGTAAACATCAAACAACTTCTCATTATCGGCAAAAGCAGTCAATTCTGCTGTAACTACATCAGCACTCTCCTTACCTGTTCCTGTAACGGTAATGCCGTCATCTCCGGATTCGCCCACTACAGCTTTAACACCGAATCTGCCACCCTTGGAAGGCTGAATATATGAAAATGTAGTTTCATCATCGTGAATATCCCATCCGGATATTACACCCTTGTTGTCTACGTAAATCTTAATGGTCGCTTTTACTTCGTTCTCAAGAGACTTGTCTTCAAGCTTGGCAAGTTTTTCCTTGGCGGCATCAAGAGCAGTCTGGGCGTTGTTCTTGATTTCTTCATATGAATCGGCGTCACCGGAAATAGTTGTCACACTGCTTGCGTCGGAAAGAACTTCTTCATATGCGTCATATACTCTGTTCCAGATCTTCTCAAACTCTTCATCCTTGAGGAACTCTTCAAGAAGATCGATTTCCATCTGTGTAAGAACTACATCATCCAAATCCATGGTAAGAACTGTTGCTTTGGCTGAAATATCTTCAACTGCGATGGTATCGTTTGTTCTTTTTACATCTTTAACGTTATTGAAAATAGCCTTAAGGTACTTCTTGCTGATATTCTGAAGCTCGGGCTTGGTGGGAAGCTCTTTGTAAATTGCTTCGCTCATATCGGTAATCTTTGAAAATGCTTCAGTTTGTTCGGGAGTAAGCTCAATGTGTAAAGTCTTGGTAACAAGTTCGGGAACGGAGAAATAAACATTACCGTCCTTCATAAGAACTGCTGAACCTGACACCAAATCTACATCGTTAGCTCCGACCTTAAGCCTGAATTCCTTGTCGCCTTCAAAACCTTTGACACCGTATTCGATGGTTGCCTTCTTAACCCAGGTTACCCACTCGGCTTCGGATGAAAGTTCGGATGCATATTCAGCGACATAATTTGAAAACTCATCGCCAAGTGCAACCTCAAACTTAACGCCTACATCCATCTTATCTGCATTTCCGTAATTCTTGATGTACTCATCGTAAACTGTAAGGCCATCGTCGATGCTCTTACCGAAATTGTCCTGCAATACATAAGCTAAATACTTTTCGGGCGAAAAAAAGATTTTTCTAAAAAGATTTCCGCCGACCTTTGTGCAGCACACAAGCACTGCAAGTATAGCAATTACTCCTACGACTGCTGCCGTAATTCCTGCCCAAACGGGCTTTTTCTTTTTCACGGGCTCTTCGGGTATGGGACTGAACGTCTCTTTTGTTTCGGCAAAAGAAGCTTCCCCGACTGCCGCAGCTGCACTGACAGTTTCTTCAACTGCTGTTGCAACAACCTCTTCATTGACTACAGGTGCTTCGCTTGTTACGGGAGTCTCGTTTACTTCCGCCTCAATCGGTGCACCGCAATTTTCGCAAAACTTAGCTGACTCGCTAATTTCTGCCCCACATTTTCTGCACTTCATACTTTTTCCTCCAGTGTATGCTTTTAATTTTCCCCAACATTTATATTAATCGGCCTAGCCGCATTAATCATAACTTAATTCGCTTAATCCTATAAAGGACCTCAAGTACCAACACCTCGCACAGACAGTACACGCACATTCTTATTAACCAGTAACTGTCATACGTGCTCATCAGATAGTAAAAACTCGGAATAAATATCTGCGCCGCTCTAAATCCCTTAATGTCTATAAACACCGGCGAAAGAACAATCGACACAATCACCGCAAGCGGCATCACCACGCCCATTGTCTTAACGCTTCCGAAAACCATACGCACTATCATGCTGAAAAGAATAAGCGCCACACAATATACAACCATGTTCACAGCCTCGGTAATCACTCCGACGCTCATTCCGGACAGAACCAGGGCAAGCAACACCAACACTGCCGAATTAATCATCACTACCGAGTAATAGCCCAAAGCCCTTAAATTCTTAAACTTTGAATGCCAGTATATGAACAACCCGTTATCCGAATCTTCCATATAAAATATACTTGCCGCAAAAGAAGTAATCAACAACAAAATCGCGAGCAACCCTCTCACGGGCATTAACAGATAACTCTCTTCTTTAACCGTATTATCGCCTAGTCGCGCATACGTAAAAATTGAACTGCCGGGCGCTTTATCGTAAAACGTTTTTACAAATTCGTCAAGTCCCCCGTCTTCACCGATTACCTTCGCAGCACCCTTTTCAAACACCCCGGGAGCATAAATCTTAAAAGCTTTGCTCTCCAAAAGTTCCTGCATGAAAAGGTGGGTGACCCCCTGCTCACGTTCGTAAACCCTTATCGTATCCTTAGGCCTCTTGCCTACCGCCAGACGCTCAAAGGTTTCATCTATACCCGCAGGAATAATCCACGCTTCATCAAGCTTCGCGCTTGTTACATCCTTAATCGCTTCGTCCTCCGACGCATACTCGGTAAAAGAAATCTCCTCTCTTACCGTCCTAAGCTCATCAATCAGGGACCTCGCGGACACGGCATTCTTATCTTCCGCATAAATGCCAATCTTCATCACATGACTGTCCGACTCCGCAGCTGTCTTAAAAAGCATCACCGCTATCGGTATCATCAAGAGCAATATAACATAGGTCGCTTGCTTATATAATCGTTTGTTCAGCAAAATAAACCGTCTTATACTCATTTTTTACCTATTTATTTATCTTTCTGTACCTAACCAGACACAAAATCACAAAAATCGCCGCCACATATCCTACGAGCCAAGCCGTTGCCGCCTCGCGCCCCTTCATCGATAAGAAGCTCGAAAGAAACGTCATGGCAACTCCCGTCGGGAGCACCTTTCCCACCTTACCGATACTCTCAGGGAAAAATGACGCCGGATACAAATACCCCGAAATGTATGCACATCCCAGTATAATGGTAAAAGAAAAAATAATCTTATTAACCGTACCTTCGAGCACCTCAAATATAAAAAGCTCAAACATACAGATAAGCACCATCGCCGCAAGCACATTTCCAAAATACTTAAGCAGGAATGCATTCTCCGTTGTAAAAAACTCCGGTATCTCAATCACGCCACTCTTAAGCATCTTAAATACAGGCACTGTCAAAATTGCCACGCACACGACATTACAAAGAAAATATGCCGCAAAGTCCGCCGCAATCTGTCCCGGCACGGATATGCCCTTTGAGTATGCGAGTACATCAAGCGTCTTGTTCTTTTTAATAAAGAAAGAAATCCCCGCAAAAGAAAGCACACTCATCAAAAACAACGTTAAACCCGTGAAATAATATCCGTAGGTCGAAAGTCCGTTACTGATTCCAAGCGTTTTAACCGTCACCAAATCGCCACGACCAAGCAACACGCTCATGTAAGACATAAACAGCTTATCAATGGCTTCATTCTGCATTTCAGCGGAAACGCCTTTGTAATCAAGATAGTCATAAAGCGTCAGAATTCCCGCTTCCGAATAAACTATATAATCAGAAATAATCCCCGTAATCTCATCCATAAAGACTCCGGTCACACCTCTGCTGCCGGAAGCCGTGTAATACTTAATGCTTACATCGTTGGATAAATAGTTGATGGAATCGTAGAATCCCTCCGGGATTTCGCAAAGTGCCGAAATCGTTCCGTCATACAAATCTTTCCTGGCTTCCTCGAAGTCGCTGTACTTAACAAGCTCCATCATGTACTTTGCATCATCGAAAGACTCCAGAAGAAAGATTCCCATATCAATAAAGGACTCCTCTTCCTTACCCATAACTCCGATTCTGTACTTTATTTTACCGGCTTCGTAGTCGCTTCCTGTAATTAACGTCTTACCGATTAAGAAAGTTATGCCAAAAAACAGAATCGATAAGCACAGCATTTCTGGAAGAAGCTTCTTTATTCTTTTTATCTGAGCAAGAAAATATCTTCCGTATTTCATTCAGTCCTCAAAAACTATCTACAAGATTTTTAATCGAGCCGTCATATTCGTAGCGGGTCAATGCTCTATCTTTAAGTAAATACAAAGCATCGCACTTCTCGATTTCTTTCTCATCATGTGTAGCAAGTACGACTATACCGCCTTTCTTCTTGAAAGCGTCCAGGTAATCATTGATTATCTCCTTGCACACAAGGTCGAGGGAAGCCGTAGGCTCATCAAGTATTAAAACCCGCGGATCTGCGTAAATGGCACATCCGATAGAAAGTCGTTTCTTCATACCGCCCGACATCTTGCGAACGCTGACTTTCAAAAACTCATCTATACCGAGTGTCTTAAGGAATCCCTCCGACAATTCTTTTTTTAACTTCTTATCGGAATACCACATGCGAAGATTGTCCTTGGCGCTTAACTCACTGATAAGCGGCATCTCCTGAGGAATATATGCACAGACTTTATTACGAAGATCTTTATCCGCAATCAAATCTTTTCCTTCGTACATAAACTTGCCGCCGTCAGCCTTGTTAACGCCTGCCAATATGGAAAGAAGCGTCGACTTGCCGATTCCGTTCTTGCCGACAATGCCAACCTGCATTCCCGACTCGGCTTCAAAAGAAACCTCACGAAGAACTTCTTTGCTTCTGTAGTTTTTGGATATACTTTCAACGTTTATCTTCATAATCGATTTATCCTTTGAATCAAACTGTGTTGATTTTAACATTACCGTCATTTTTCGTCAATTTTGGCAAAAGAAAAGGACCGGAATCACTTCCGATCCTAAAGCGGAGAAGGAGGGATTTGAACCCTCGCGCCGGTTGCCCGACCTACACCCTTAGCAGGGGCGCCTCTTCGGCCTCTTGAGTACTTCTCCAAAGTCCGAACTTTCTCGTTCAATATGTACTTACGTTTCACAACGCAAGGTTTATTATAATAAAGGGGATTATGTTTGTCAACAAAAATCCCCTTGTTTTTCACTTATGAATTCTGCGCGATAGTTTCCTCAATTCTGCGCTTAACTTCAGCCGCAATTTCCTGAGTATTCATGTCCTTATACTCATCATAATACATGGGCTTAAGATAGAATGCTTTAACGGTTACTTTCTTAATTGAATTCTCGTCAAAAGGAACGAAACAATCCATCAACGCAACAGGAACTATGGGTGCCTTGGCCTTAACCGCGCACTTAAAGCTTCCCGGTTTCATCTCGTTCATCTTATTGCCCATCTTGCTGCGGGTACCTTCCGCGAAGATTAGGAAATTCTCGCCGCCTTCGATTCGTCTGGTCATTTCCTTGATAACTTCCATGGACTGCCTTAAATCTTTTCTGTCCATAAGTAGCGAGTGAAGTGCCGCGATAGTCTGCTTTAAAAGAGGCACGTTCTTAACTTCTTTCTTGGCCACGAATGCAAAGGGTCTCGGGCACGAATCCAAGAACACCAACACATCATACATTCCCTGGTGGTTCGGAAAAAGAACATACCCGTCTTTCTCCGGTAAATTCTCAACTCCGTGAACGTCTACTATGACGCGCCCGTGAATGTTGGCTTTCTTGGCACGTTTTTGTATATAAGCGTATGCCTTTTCTCTGTCCCAGTTCTTACTCTTACCGAATATAGCCAGTCTGACAAGATATATGGGAAACACGAAAATGACGCTGAAAATCATTAAAGCAATTCTCATAACCCTACTCCCTGTTGTACTGTTCCTGTGCAATATCATAAAGATTGGCACCGGTCTTATCGATAACCACTATCACAGGGAAGTTCTCAACTTTAAGCTCTCTGATAGCTTCAGTTCCCAAATCGTCATAAGCCACCACTTCCGAAGAAACAATAGCTTTGGAAAGCAAAGCTCCCGCACCGCCGACAGTAGCAAAATAAACTGCGCCGTTTCTTACTATTGCATCCTTAACCGCTTCACTCCTGCGACCTTTGCCTATCATACCTTTAAGACCTAAGTCCAAAAGTCTTGGAGCGTACTTGTCCATACGACTTGCTGTAGTGGGTCCGGCCGAGCCGATAGGACGACCTTCTCTTGCTGGACTCGGTCCCATATAATAAATGGTCTGTCCTTTAATATCTACGGGAAGCGCCATACCATCATTCAATGCCTCATCCATTCTCTTATGAGCGGCATCTCTTGCGGTATATATGGTACCCGTAAGATACACATAATCACCGGCCTTTAAGTCATTGATTATTTCCTCTGTAAGGGGAAGTGAAATTTTCTTTTCCATAGCCCCCTCCTATATAGTCACGCTCACGTGTCTGTTCACGTGGCAACAGATATTTACAGCAACAGGCAATCCCGCAATATGTGTGGGATATGTAAGAACGTTAACGGCAAAAGCAGTCTGAGTGCCGCCGAGTCCGCCCGGTCCGATACCCGTCTTATTAATACGTCTGAGTAACTCTTCTTCAAGTGCCTTCACATAAGGAATCTCGGAATGCTCTCCCGCGGGACGAAGTAACGCTTTCTTGGCAAGAAAAGCACACTTTTCAAAAGTACCGCCGATACCCACACCTATTACCATAGGCGGGCAGGCATTGGGACCCGCATCCTTAACTGCAGACAACACCGCATTCTTAACACCTTCAATTCCGTCAGCGGGCTTAAGCATATAAACCTTACTCATGTTCTCGCTTCCAAAACCCTTAGGCGCAAGCGTAATCTCCACCGAATCACCGGGAATAATATTATAATGAATAACCGCAGGAGTATTGTCCTTGGTATTTACTCTTTCTATCGGATCGCTTACGACGGATTTTCTCAAATATCCGTCCACATATCCGCGACGCACACCTTCATTGATGGCATCCTCAAGATTACCACCCACAAAATGTACTTCCTGACCGACATTAATAAACACTACCGCCATTCCGGTATCCTGACAAATCGGTATCATATCGCTTGAAGCAATTTCAAGATTCTCCTTAAGCGACCCAAGTACCATCTTGCCAAGCTCCGACTCTTCCGCCTCGCACGCATTATTAAGCGCACATGTCATATCCGGCGAAAGAAAATGATTGGCCTTAATGCACAGTTCCTTAATATTATCCGTAATAACGCTTACATTTATCTCTCTCATAGTGTTCCTCTCGTGAGATTGTAAATCTGGTTTATTATAACACAAAGGAGAGGAATTATTCCTCTCCGATGACAATTTCTTTTTTCTTTCTCAAAATAACATAGTAACTGAGGCAAAGCAAAATTCCGAAAATCGTAGCCGCAGGAGCAGCCGCACCGACACCGGTAAGAGTAGCATCAGGCTGAATACTCATATAGTAGGAAACAGGAAGTCTTACAAGGAGCGACTGTACTACTCCCTGACCCATTACAAAAAGCGACTTGGAATGCGCATTAAAGTAACCCATAAAGCTAAACAGAATACAGGTTACAATCGCTTCCGGTGCAAAGCCTTTTAAAAACTCTGCCGCTCTCTTGATTACAAGCGGATCGTCCGAGAAAATCTTAGCCGCAATATCTCCGCGGAAGAATACTCCCACCGCAATAAACAATCCGACACTGCATCCTACGATAATACAGAAACGAAGCGCACTTCTCGCACGACGCTCCTTGCCCGCTCCCACATTCTGAGCCACAAAAGAAGCAAGTGACTGCATAATCGCAATCGGAATCAGCATGACAAACGACTGAATCTTCTGCGCAACACCGTAACCCGACGAGCAATCAAGTCCCATGCGGTTTACAAAAGCACAAAGCGCAAGAAACGTTCCGTTGGTAAGAATCTCCTGAAATCCAAGCGGAAGACCGACTTTTACGAAATTTCCAACCTCTTCGTTGAGTCTGAAATCTCCCTTGGTAACGGTAAAAGAAAACTTCTGTCTGAATATAATGATTGCAGACAAAATTACGCTCACCGCCTGAGCAAAAATCGTAGCAATTGCCGCACCCGCTACATTCATCTTAAATCCCGCAACAAGCACAAGGTCTCCGATGATATTAACAACACATGCTATACCAACAAAGAGTAACGGAAGCTTTGAGTTTCCGAGTCCTCTCATAATTGCGCTGATAAAGTTATAAAATACTACAAAGACAAAACCGACTGCACAGATTCTTATATACTGAACAGTTAAGTCTGCTGCCTCAGCGGGCGCCTGCATAAGCTCCGATATGGGACGAGCAAAAACAAACATTACAATAGAAAATACAAGTGATAATCCGACAAAGAAAACTACCGAACCGCCCAGTAACTTACCGATTCTGTCATGCTTTCCTTCTCCCAAATATCTTCCCATGAGAACAGTTACGCCGACAGATAAGTTAGCCGTGAAAAATGTGAAAAGATTCATTACGTTACTTCCTGTAGCAACGCCTGAAATACCCGCAGTACTTCCAAACCTTCCCACTATCATTAAGTCTACTGCC
>JAFYDI010000114.1 GCA_017544835.1 Lachnospiraceae bacterium
AGCTGATGACGGGAATCGGACCCGTGACCTCCGCCTTACCAAGGCGACGCTCTACCGACTGAGCCACATCAGCATCATACCGAATCGAGGGGATTTCTTCGGCACGAATGATATAATAGCATAGGGACAGATGGTTGTCAACGGAAAAATACGGAATTTTTTAAATAAATAAACCTGCCTGTAAGAGAGCTTACGAGGCAGGTTTTTTGGGTCGTTATAAGGCCGTTATAAGGCATGTAAATGGCCCATACAACGGGAAGGCTTACTGCTCGCCACCACCCGCTTCGGGGTTGTTCTGAGCTGCTTGAGCGGCCTGGACGGCGGCTACGCGCTCGGCGTACATGGCACGCTCGGCCTCAAGGATGCTTTCCCAGCCGGGCTGCACGAAGAAGGATTCGTCGTGGTGACAGTGGCCGGTTGCAGCCTGGGCGGTGCCGGTTGCGAGAGGATCGAGCTCGGCGGCTATAAGCGCCGAACCGCTCTGAACTTTCTCGTCTTCAGGCGGGTTGAGGGTCAGGACACCTTCATAGCAGAAGGGGCACTGAGCCGTGGCGGGAAGATTGTCGTATCCGCACACAAGACCGCGGTAGTGAACGTCACAGTATTCTGTGGGAACACTTTCCTTGGTAAAGATTTCTTTCTTAATATGACCGTCACAAAGTCCCGGAACAGGAAGCTTGCCTGAAAGTGCACAAATATCGCAGGATACAATTCCCGCGGGCTTTTCAAAGCCGATATCGGTGAGTTCCTTGGCTTCGTGAACTCGCTTCATGACCTTACGCCACATTTCCTTGGGGATGGCTTCCTGAGCAACGGTGAGCTTCTCGTTGTTGTCATAGCCGGTCCAGCAGGAAGCGGTGTAGTAAGGAGTGAAAGCTGCAATCCAGATATCCTGCTCGTTCGAGGTGGTACCGGTCTTACCGGCGGTGGTCATGCCGGAGAAAGAAATCTGACGGCCCGAACCGAACTTCGCACAATCAATCATCGCCTGAATCAGCTGATAAGCTGTTTCGGGAGTGAAAATCTGTCTGGTGACGGGGTCACGGTTATCTATGATAACGTTGCCTTCATTGTCTGTAATAAGGGTGTAAAGCTTGGGCTCAACATATGTACCGCCGTTGGCAATACCTGCGTAAGCAGCGGTAAGTTCGTAGTTGTATACACCGTAGGTAATACCGCCGAGTGCAAGAGGCTGTCCGACGTCGGTATAAATCATTCCGTCGGGACGAAGCTCAGACGCTACGAGAGTGGTAAAGCCCATGTTCTGCAAATATTCAAATCCCACTTCGGGACCGATTTCAGTAATACATTTAACTGCTACGATGTTAAGAGAGTTGTAAATACCGGCACGGATAGTCTGAATACCTCTGTATTCGTCGCCGTACCAGTTGTTAACCTTGGTACCGTCCTTGTAAGCAAAAGGAGCATCCACGTAAACCGACGCAAGTGACTTGCCGTTATGGTCGATTGCGGGACCAAAAGAAGCAAGTACCTTGAAGCAGGAACCGGGCTGACGGGGAGAGTCGGTGGCACGGTTAAGTGCCAAATCTGCGGTCTTTTCACCACGTCCGCCTACCATAGCCACGCATTTACCCGTAGACTGTTCTATCATGGTAAAAGAAATCTGCGGCTGAGGCGATAATTCCTTGTTCTCACCGATAATGATGTCGCCTTCTTCCATTACGGAAGCTTTATAGGCATCAAGGTCAGCTTCGACCTTTTCTTCCATATCATCGGTAGCTTTATATAAAAGGTTGTAACCGGTTCTGGACTGCTTAATGAATTTCTTAAGCATTTCCTTACTGTGGTTTTCAAGTGTTCCGTCTGCCTTCTCAATAGTAAGAGCCCAGTCAAGAAGAAACTCTGTCTTGTCGGCGTAATTGTCGGGGTTACTGAACTCCTCATCACAGATTGCCTGAATCTCAGGGTCCATGGTTGAGTAAATCTTGATACCGCGACTGTACATCAAAGTGTAAGCCTGCTGCTGTGTATAGCCCTTCTTTTCAATAAGGTCCTTCATGACCTGAGTCTTTAATGAGTCTACAAAGTACGATGCGGGCTTGTTCTGAGAAACGGTCAGGTCGTTGGTCTCCTGAATTCTATCGTAAACGTTGTCTGCAAGAGCTTCCTTGTATTCTTCATCAGTGATGTAGCCAAGCTGATGCATCTTCATAAGAACGGTTTCGGTACGTCCCTTGCTTTCCTCGGGATGGAGGATAGGGTTGAACTTGCCGGGGTACTTGGTAATACCGGCGATAACGGCACTTTCCGAAATGGTAAGGTCCTTGGCATGCTTGTTAAAGTATCTTAAACTTGCGGATTCGACACCGAGGGTACCGGAACCGCAGTTGATGGTGTTAAGGTAGTAGGTAAGAAGAGTGTCCTTGTCGTACATCTTCTCAACCTGAATAGCGCAGTACTGTTCCTGAATCTTACGTCGGAGACTTTCCATGAAGTTGGATTCTTCCATCCAGCCTGTGAATACGTTGTTCTTAAGAAGCTGCTGGGTAATGGTACTACCGCCTCCGGCAAATCCGCCTTCGGTAAGAGCCCTGTATCCAAGGCCAAGGATACGCCTTAAGTCAATACCGCTGTGCTGGTAGAAACGCTCATCCTCGATAGCGACGAAAGCATCTTTAAGATGCTGACTGATATCCTCGCTCTTAACAGGAATTCTGTTGGCGTTCTCGGATACGAGTTTGTATATCTGGTTGCCGTCTTTGTCATAGACAAAAGAAGAAAGTCCGACAGGTCCGATGTCTGTCTGCGATAAGTCGGGTGCGGTGGAAATCATTCCGTTAAAAGCACCTATACCGAGAGCCGTGAACATAATGCCCGCTCCGATGACACACACGCAGGCGGCAACAGCCAGTACGAGTAATAATTTACGGGCCCACTTGGGTCCCTTTGCGTTAAGGGCGAGTTGCTGCTTCTTAATGCCCTTTCTGCCATAATTCATATGTTAACCTCACTTTTATTACAAGCGTAACATAGCACGCTTTTAATATACATTCTTACTCATCTAAGCATTATAGCAAACACCTAATAAAAAAAGAAGTCATATAACACATTCTTCACAAAATCATAAGACTTGCATTATAATAAATATAAGAAATAACGGGCTTTGCGGGCGCTTTCTTTGGCGATAATGCAGAGACCATGAAAGGCAATTGATGAACGAACCCTACAAGATACTTAAATCAGGCGGTGAAGCTGAGTGCGAGCTTAAGAAATCCCGCTTTATAGCGCATCTTCAGGCGGTGGAGACCGAGGCTGAAGCTCAAGAATTTGTGACCCGCATGAAGAAGCAATACTACGACGCGCGCCACAATTGTTACGCCTACGTAATCGGTAAGGACGCTGACAAGGTTAAGTACAGTGACGACGGCGAGCCTTCTCAGACCGCGGGACTTCCTATATATAATGTGCTCAGAGAAAGCGGAGTTCGCAATTGCTGTATTGTCGTGACGCGTTATTTCGGCGGAACGTTACTTGGCGCGGGACCTTTAGCCCGTATGTATGCAGAGGCTGCCAAACTTGGGCTGGAAGCTTCGGAGATTGCGACACTTAAGTACGGTGTCGAGTTTAAGATTACAAGCGATTATCAGAACGGAGACAAGATAAGACGGTACCTTGAAACGGGCGGAATCGACATTGTCGAGACTTTCTATACCGACAAGGTAACCATACTTGCACGCACGGGATTTAAAGACTTCGATAAAGTCTCAGCCGACCTGATTTCTTTGACTGCGTCAAAGGTTGAAATTTCTAAGACGAAAGACGCTTATTTTGTTGACACGAATGCGTGAGTAAACTATAGTGTTTAAGTAGGTTTTTGAACTTATACCTATGCAATTTCGAATGGAAAGGTGGTGGTTTTATTATGAGTAAATCTTCAGACAGTCCCCTCCCCCGAGCGGCACATAATAAAATCACAACTACAAAGGAGAAATTGCTATGGACGAGATTAAAGAATTATTAGAGACCAAGCAGTATACCCGCCTTCGTCAGAAGTTATCTGAATTGTATGATGCCGATATAGCGGCAGTGCTCGAGGATATCCCTGAGGAAGATATGATTAAGGTGTTCAGAATCTTACCCAAGGACAAGGCGGCGGACGTGTTTGCTTATCTTGAAGTAGAGCATCAGCAGATGATCATTACTTCTCTTTCCGAGCGTGATGCCGGCAACATCATCAACAACATGATGGCCGACGATGCTGCGGACCTTTTTGAAGAGATGCCGGCCAATGTAGTTAAGAAGCTTCTGGCTACAGCGACTCCCGAGGCGCGCCGAGACATCAATCACTTACTTCGTTATCCCGAGTCTTCCGCAGGTAGTATTATGACAGTCGAGTTTGTGGACCTTAAGGAGAACCTTACGGTTGCGCAGGCTCTTGAGAGAATACGCCGTGTGGGCATGGACTCTGAGACCATCAATACTTTATACGTGCTTGATAAGTCACGTACTCTTAAAGGTATCCTTACCTTAAGAGCTTTGCTCCTTGCTAACCCCGATACTACAGTCGGGGAGATAATGAACGAAAACTTCATATCCGTTAATACTCTGGATGACCAGGAAGACGTTGCCAGAATGTTCAAGAAATACGACTTCACCGCGATGCCCGTTGTGGACAATGAAAACCGCCTCGTCGGTATCATCACTGTCGACGATATCGTGGACATCATGGAAGAAGAGACCACCGAGGATATTGAAAAGATGGCAGCTATTGTGCCTTCCGACAAGTCCTACATGAAGACGGGAGTCTTTGAGACCTGGAAGAAGCGTATTCCCTGGCTGTTACTCCTCATGGTTTCCGCTACGGTTACCGGCAGCATTCTTAAGAGATTTGAGGATGCGCTTGGAGTTATTCCTGCACTTACTTTCTTTATCCCCATGCTTATGGATACGGGCGGTAATGCGGGCGGACAGGCAAGTGTTACGGTTATTCGTGGTATTTCCCTTGATGGGATTGCTTTTAAGGATTTCTTTAAGGTATTGTGGAAGGAGAGCCGCGTTGCGTTACTCTGCGGTATTACCCTTGCCGTATGTAACTTTTTAAAGTGCCTTTTCTTTGACCGCGTGGGAGTGTGGGTATCGCTTGTAGTGTGCTTAACTCTTATTGTGGCGGTATTTGTGGCCAAGATTGTGGGAAGCTCCCTTCCTATGATTGCCAAGCGCATGGGATTTGACCCGGCGGTTCTTGCAAGCCCGTTTATTACCACGATTGTGGATGCACTTTCACTGCTTGTTTATTTTGCAATAGCTACCAGCATATTAGGAATTTAACTACATGAACATTTCAAACCTTTATAAGTCCAAGAAAACCGTATATTCCATGGAAGTCTTCCCGCCTAAGAAGTCGGGAGCCGTAGAGACAGTTTATAACACTCTTTATGGCTTGAGAGGCCTTCCGATTGACTATATTTCCGTAACTTACGGCGCGGGCGGTACCGACAGTCAGAAGGACAAGACTGTTGAGATTGCTTCACTTATTAAGTCCGAGTACGGAATCGAGCCTTTGAGCCACTTAACATGTGTAGGCTCTACTAAGGAACAGATTGCGGAGACGCTTACACACCTTAAGAACGCAGGTGTGCAGAATATTCTTGCACTTCGCGGCGATATGCCGGCGGAGGGGCCTTGCGAGATGGCTTTTCCTCATGCGAGCGACCTGGCTCAGTTTATAAGAGAGCAGGATTCTTTCTTTAACGTTGCGGGCGCGTGCTATCCCGAGGGTCATGTGGATGCGGAGAGCTTGGACGCTGATATTGAGAATTTGAAAAAGAAAGTGGATGCCGGTGTGACACACCTCACCACTCAGCTTTTTTTTGACAACGAAGTATTCTATCGTTTCATGGAGAAGGTTGAGAAGGCGGGTATCAATGTGCCGATAGCGGCAGGCATCATGCCCATTATTAAGAAGACTCAGATAGAGAGAACAGTGTCGATGTGCGGTGCTTCCATTCCTGCGAAGTTTGCACGTCTTATAAGCCGTTATTCGGAATCGCCGGAGGCTCTTTACAGTGCGGGTCTTTCGTATACGATTGACCAGATTACGGACCTTGTGGCAAGCGGTGTAAGAGGTATTCACTTATACACCATGAACAACGTTGAGGTGGCGCGAGCTGTCACAACCGCAACAGAAAGCTTATTTGAGAGTGTTAATAAAATTTGATGAATATTCAACTTGACTTAAGCGATAGAAGCGAGATTTTGAGATACTTGGGTTACAGGGGAAGCGAGATTACCGAAGTGGTGGAAGATACACTTCGCGAGGGTATAGAGCTTTCCAACAAGCTTATTAAAATCGGTTTGACCTATCGCTTTTTTGACATTAAAGAACGAGACAACGGAATAGAAGTGGTCGGAGCGAACTTTAAACTTACGGGCGAGAGCATTAAGAAGCACCTTAAAGGATATGATGAGGCGGTTTTCTTTTGCCTTACCATCGGAAGTGCTTTTGACCGTGAAGTGGAGAAGCAGATGGTTAAGAACCCGACGCTTGCGGTGATACTAAATGCCTGCGGTATTCAGGCGGTGGAGAAGGCCTGCGACGAGCTTCAGCGTGAGGTTGAAGAGGAGACGGGGCTTAAGTCGGGCATGCGTTTCAGCCCGGGCTACGGCGACCTTCCTCTCGCGACTCAGAAAGACTTTATCAGAATTCTTAACACCGAGCGTCTTGCAGGTGTTACCATTAACGAAAATTACCTCATGAATCCCCGAAAGACCGTTACGGCGGTGGCGGGACTTAAAAAGGAGGCCATAGATGAATCTGTTTGATGAACTCATAATCTTAGACGGTGCCATGGGAACAGAGCTTGTTAAGAAGAACGCGCCCATGGGACATTTGCCCGAGGAACTTAACATTACGCATCCCGAGCTTATTAAGGAAGTGCACAGATCGTACCTTGAGAAGGGTACTAAGCTTATCTATACGTGTTCTTTTGGCGCTAACGCTTACAAGTGTAAGGGCAGCAAGTACTCGGTAACGGAGATTGTGACTGCGGCTGTTAAGAATGCGCGTGAGGCGGCTGAGCCTTACGGTGCGCTGGTAGGACTTTCCATGGGTACAATCGGCGATATTCTCGAGCCTTTCGGTAACCTTAAGTTCGACGATGCTTATGAAATGTATCGTGAAATGGTGGTTGCAGGCGAGAAAGCCGGCGCAGACTGCCTGGTATTTGAGACTCAGACCGATTTGCTTGAGGTTAAAGCGGGCGTTCTTGCGGCGCGCGAGAATACCAAGCTTCCTATCTTCGTAACCATGACATTTGAGTCTAACGGTCGGACCTTTAACGGCACATTGGTGGAGGCTATGGCCATTACGCTTACGGCGCTTAAGGTAGATGCTATAGGCGTTAACTGTTCACTCGGTCCCGACGAGCTCCTTCCTTTTGTGAAGAGAATGCGCGAGGTTTCGGACTTACCTTTGATTGTTAAGCCCAATGCGGGTCTGCCGGATCCTCGTACGGGCGCTTATGATATGGGACCCGAAGAGTTTGCCGAGAAGATGGTTCCGTTCCTTGAAATGGGTGTTTCCATGGTAGGAGGATGCTGCGGTACGGCTCCCGAATATATTGAGGCGCTTGTTAAGAAGGCTAAGGGGTACAAGCCCGTTAAGCCTGAGCGCAACAATCGTTCATATCTTTCAAGCGGTCGCGAGTATGTGGACGTTACAAGAGTTCACGTGGTAGGTGAGCGTATTAATCCTACGGGTAAGAAACTTTTCAAAGAAGCGCTCTTAAATCATGACATCGACTATGTTAAGGCCCGCGCGATGGAGCAGGCTGAGGCCGGCGCTGAAATCTTGGACGTTAACGTAGGTCTTCCCAAGATTGACGAAGAAGGCCTTATGGTGGAAGTAGTCAAGGAACTTCAGACTGTTGTAGACCTTCCGCTTCAGATAGACTCTTCAAGCGCTGCGGTTATCGAGAAGGCGCTCAGAATATACAATGGTAAGGCACTCGTAAACAGTGTTAACGGTGAGGAGAAGGTACTTGACACCATCCTTCCCATTGCCGCCAAGTACGGGGCAGCAGTAATAGGTCTTACCATGGACAGCGACGGTATCCCCGAAAGTGCTGAAAAGCGTATCGAGATAGCAGGGCGCATCGTTAAGAAGGCCGCAGAGTACGGCATCGAGCCCAAGGATATCTACATCGACTGCCTTACCTTAGCTGCCAGTGTTCAGCAGAAGGAAGTACGCGAGACACTTAACGCAATTCGCGAGGTTAAGCGACTTTACGGAGTTCATACGGTGCTTGGTGTGTCCAATATTTCTTTCGGACTTCCCAAGCGTGAATATATCAATACTACGTTCTTAACACTTGCAATGGAAGCGGGACTCGATCTTCCCATCATCAACCCCAACAATGCGGCCATGATGGGCGCGGTTGATGCGTTTCATGTTCTTTGGAACATAGATACGAACAGTACTCACTATGTTGAGAAGTACGCAGCCATTCAGGAACAGGAGAAGAACGCGGCACAGGCTCAGGCGGCTCCTGCAGGCGAGCTTACAATAGGCGACTACGTTAAGAAAGGTCTCGGAGATTCTACGGCGAAGGCTGTTAAAGCACTTTTAGAGACCAAGGACCCGCTTGATATAGTAAACGGCGACTTAATCCCCGCTCTTGATAAGGTAGGTGTGGACTTTGAGAAAGGCGTTATTTTCCTGCCTCAGTTATTATCAAGTGCAACGGCTGCGGAAGCGGGCTTTAATGTTATCAAGGAATACATGGCGGCTCACAACGCTTCAACGGTTTCAAAGGGTAAGATAGTGCTCGCAACCGTTAAGGGCGACGTTCACGACATCGGCAAGAACATCGTTAAGACCATCCTTGAGAACTACGGCTACACAGTAATCGACCTTGGTAAGGACGTGCCTCCCGAGAAGGTCGTAGAGGCCGCAAGAGAGCATCAGGTTAAGCTCGTTGGCTTATCCGCTCTTATGACTACCACCGTAGCCTCCATGGAAGAGACGATTAAGCAGATCAGGGCAGCAGGCCTTGACTGTAAGGTAATGGTAGGCGGCGCAGTGCTCACCGAAGATTTTGCAATGCAAATCGGTGCAGATTATTATTCCAAAGATGCTAAGCAATCTGCAGACCTTGCGAAAATGATATTCGGAGAGTAGAAAAACTAAATAGATTAATGCTTGTTTAATGACCTGAGTGTTTAATATATGATATATAACCCTGCGCAGGGAGGAATTATGTATCAGGTATTATTAATCGCTCAGGTCTTTACTGTTGCTATGGCCCTGTATGCGTCGTTTTCGCTTCTTAATTTCAGACTTGGAATAGATGCCAGATATTTAATAATGACTTCATGCTGCTTAAGCGTTTATTCGCTTGGGTATCTTTTGGAATTCTACGCCTCAGACAGGGCGACGGCGCTCTATGCCCTTCGTTTCCAGTATCTGGGGGTTTCTTTTGTCGGAACATTCTTCGCGCTTTTCGTACATTCATACTGCAGAATAGAATTGTCCAAAAAGCTGACGCGTATTATGATTTTCGCGAATATGGCAGTTTTGTGCTTTGCCCAGCAGTATATCGATTCGGGCTGGTATTTTAAGTCCGCGGAATGGTCAGCCGACAGTGGCTTCCCTCACATGGAATATGTGCCGGGAGTGGGCTATATAGTTTACATAACATTTCTCGGGCTTACTCTTATCGGTGCCATGCTGGTGGCGCTTCGTTACAGGAAGACTGTATTCAAAGAAGTCGAAAGAAGAAGACTTGTCTATATTGTAATCATGTGTACCACGCCTTTTGTGGGCGTGACAATTGCCAGAACTCATCTTTTCGGTGGCTACGACCCCACATGTATAGTCGTTGTCATTACCTTTAATCTGCTTGTCTATAACCTTACCCATTACAAGATGGTAAACGTCGTAAGTAAGGCTCTTCCGAGCCTGTATCGAGACCTCGGCCAGGGTATCATTATCACTGACGAAGACAGAAGGTATCTGGATTCTAACGTTACGGCAGAGCTTATATTCCCGGAACTTAAGACCTGGAGCCCGGGTGTATCGGTAGACGAGCTCGGCCACGCTCTTTGTACTTTCGGCAACAACGATCCTTTTGAAATAAACGGAAGATTCTACCAGTCGGTAGCCAAGCCGTTACTTGAGCAGCATAGGCAGGTAGGCTATCTTATCACGATTTCCGATGTGACGGATATGCATACTCAGGTCGATGAGATGCGTACGCTCAAAGAAATGGCCGACAGCGCCAATGAAGCAAAGAGCATCTTTCTTGCCAACATGAGCCATGAGATGAGAACACCTCTTAACGCAATCATCGGTATGGCGGAGCTTGCGGAGAGAGAAGAGGAAATGAAGCCCATAAGGGATTATCTTACGCAGATTAAGTCGTCGGGACGCATGCTTCTTGATATTATCTGCGAGACGCTTGATTTATCGAAGGTTGAGTCGGGAAAGTTTGAAATACTGCCGGTTGAATTTAACACGCGCGATTTCTTAAACGGAGTCATAAACGTTATAAATATGCGTATCGGCGACAAGGGCGTAGTGTTCAATGTGGATGTGGACCCCAACCTTCCGAGCTCTTTGTTTGGCGACGATATCCGTATCAGACAGGTAATGATTAACTTCCTCGGTAACGCCGTGAAGTACACGAGTACCGGTCACATCACCTTTAAGGTGGATTTTGAGCGCACGGAGAAGA
The DNA here is from genome assembly GCA_017544835.1 of Lachnospiraceae bacterium. Lineage (GTDB taxonomy): Bacteria > Bacillota > Clostridia > Lachnospirales > Lachnospiraceae > UBA1258. Next base: position 10,695 of record JAFYDI010000114.1, read on the forward strand.
GCAGTATTATTCTTAAAGTTGCGGTCGAGGACACCGGTAACGGTATTACCAAAGAAGACCAGGAGAAGATATTCCACCCCTTCAGTCAGGTTGATATGAAGCGTAACAGAAAGATTGTGGGCACAGGCCTCGGTCTTGCGATTTCTGCTAAGCTCATCGATCTTATGAGCGGTGACTACAGCGTAGAAAGTGAGTATGGGAAGGGCAGTACGTTTTATTTTTCCATTCCCTTGTACATAGTGGACGAGACGCCTATCGCGCCGGGAAGATTCAGAAAAGTAGCTAAGGTTCCCAAGTACGCATCCTACAGCCTTTTTGGTATCACGGGCGACATTCCGACGGACGAAGACGACGAGGCAAGCAAGCTTCCGCAGTTTGAAAACGCCAAGGTTTTGGTAGTGGATGATAACAAGGTTAACGTTAAGGTGCTTACGGCGTTTCTTAAGCAGTTTGGCATCGAAGCGGATGTGTGCTTTAATGGCCCGGAAGCCATAGAACACGCGGCGGACAAGGATTATGACGTAATCTTTATGGACCACATGATGCCCGACATGGACGGCGCGGAGGCTGCCACCAAGATTCGCCTTAACGAAGAGGGGCGTAAGAAAGCAATTATCATTGCCTGCAGCGCCAATGTTATGAAGGGTGCGGATGAGCTCTTTATAGAAAGCGGAATGGACGATTACATCTCTAAGCCCATACAGCTAAGCGTCCTGCAAAAGAAACTCACTCGCTATTTAAAATAAGCGGAAGTTTAATAGTTTGGTAAGAAAACTTTGGTAAGATTCAAGCATAGAAAAATGCGGAAAATCCATGAAACGGGAGAATCTTTACATGGTTGACGGTATTGTTGCATACAGTGAACTGAATAATTCCGAAGAAGCGATTGAGGATATCTTAAAACAGATAAGCAAGAAGGGAAATCCTCTGCTTATTATCTTTGCGTCGCCGGAAGGTCCCTTTAAGACCTATACGGAGCGGTTCAAAAAAGCGTTTCCAAAGGCTGAAGTTATGGGCTGTACCACCTTTGTGGGAATGTCGTCCAAAGGCTCGGGTAAGAATTGTCTGGTGGCATGGGCCATTACGGACGGAGTGGCGGTAGCATCAGGCGTGCTGCTTGAGACAAGGCACTACCCCATGAAGTATGCCGATAACGTTGAGAAAGCCGTCAAAGCGGTAAACGGTGGCAAGAATACCGTGTGCATTGACTTTAGCACCGCCGCAGGCAACTGTGAAGAACTGATTCAGGATACATTCCGAAGCGTACTTGAAAAAAAACACATTCCCGTAGCGGGCGGCACAGCAGGAGCAACGGCGCCGGAAGAGACTACATACGTATCGCTTAACGGAGAGGTTTACGAAGAAGCGGCTGTTTTCCTGATAATTAAGAATTTAACAGGCAAGGTTTTTATATACAAAGAAAACATCTACAAGCCCTCAGGCATGATAGTAACCGCCACAGACGTTGATTGCGAGGAAAGAGTCGTATATGAATTCGACAACGTTCCTGCAATTGTGGCACTGGCGAGCAAGCTTGGAGTAAAGCTTGACAAAGTGCTTGAGAATCTTGCCGAGCACCCCCTTGGAAGAATCACCGGCAAGGACATATACATCACTGATATGAGAGGCGCAAGCTCCGACGGAAGTATCACATATTATGCAAGAATCTATAACCAGACAAAGCTTGCGATACTTGAACCGGACGATGTGGAGACGGTATGGAAACAAACTGCGGCAGCAGTCAAAGAGGTTGTTCCCAAACCGTCCATGACATATGCAATCAACTGTTATACGCGTGTTCTTTTTTTTGAAAGACATAATCGACTCAACGATTACAACGAGGTTATGAAGAGAGAATACGGTCAGTATGCAAGCATGGCGGGCTTTGGAGAGCAGTTCAATTACGAGCATTTTAACGCGACGATGGTTTTGGTGGTATTTGAATAAATTATAACGGGAGTACTTAGTATGAGCCGTTTTAACGAAGGAACAGTTTATACAAACGACAAATGTATAGGTTGCAGCAAATGTATCAGCGTCTGCCCGGTTTTCGGTGCGAATGTCTCAAGGACAATCGGCGGAAGACAAGTGGTGGAGGTTTCAAAAAAGTGCATTGACTGTGGCCTTTGCGTTGTGGCATGCGAACACGGAGCAAGAGAGTACAAGGACGATTTTGAGGCAGTCCTTAAGGCACTTTCCGATAAAAAGAAAGTCTCTGCCCTTATAGACCCTGTTCTTTACCTGATATACGGAGACAAGGCACATGAGATACTCGGATTCTTAAGGGATATGGGTATTTATAAGATATACGATGTGGCTTACGGCGCAGAGATATGCATGTATGCTCATGCCAAGTATATTAAGGAGCATATTGATAATAACGGCCAGTGCAGACAGTTTATTGCCAACACCTGCGGCGCTTTGAATAATTATATCGCAACGGTTTCACCTCAGCTTATCCCGCTTGTGATACCGGTTCATTCGTCTGTTACCTGTACGGCAATATATGCCAGAAAATACTTAAAGGATGATTCCGAATTCGTTGTTATTTCGCCATGTATCACTCAGGTGGATGAAATCAGAAACGCTGATTCGGGCATGCATATAACATACAGTGTGACCATAGATTCCCTTATGAATTACATTGGGACCAAGGGCATTGGTACAAGAAGGGCTGAGGCGGATCTTACCGCTGAAGGACTTGGCAACATTATCGCTTACAACGACGGATTTATAGAGGGCGTATCCGCTTTCTTTTCCAAAGAAGAGATATTCACAAATCTCGGCGGCATAAAGGATGTTAACATAGAGAATCTTTCAGATTTGTCGGGAATCAAGAAGCCGAGACATTCTCTTATGGTTACGGCGGATGTCTGCAGAGGCGGATGTGTGTGCGGAACCGGCCTTAAGATTTCTGACGTATCCTTAAGCGCCACACTTGATAATTACAGAAAGATAAGGGCGACCAGCTTTAATTTCGTCAACTCCTGTATCAGCCCGGACGAGTACTATACAAGAATGACCGGCGTATACAAGGACTTAAATTTCGACGACTTTTCCAAGACCTTAAGTGACAGATACAGACAGCCTTATATCGTGCCGGAAGATGCCATAAACGACATTTTCAATAACATGCACAAAGATACCGCGGCTAAGAGATCCATTAACTGTCGTTCCTGCGGATACAAGACCTGTAGAGACTTTGCGATTGCGGTAAGTAACGGTTATGCGAGAATGCAGGACTGCGTTCACTTCATGAACGACGACCTTAAATTCTCGGCACTGCTTGATAAGATGTCGGGTGTTGCCAACCGTGAAGGATTTGCCAAGAAAGCCAACGATATTATAGAGAATAATCCCAACAAGAACTATGTTCTTTTGGTGGGTAATGTTAATAAGCTTAAGAACGTTAACGACTTGTACGGTACCGAGATGGGCGATATGGTGCTTATTCATATTGCCAAGACCATTGAGGCAATGATAGGCGTACACGGAACCTGCGGACGTTTCGGCGGCGGTGTCTTCGCCGTGTTGGTGGAAGATAAGCCTCAATATACAAGCGAATTAATGCATCTTGAAAGCTTTAATGCATCAAGGCTGGGTGTATTCTTCCCTATTACCATTCGTTTCGGAATGTATAGGATTACGGACCATGCGCCTAAGCTTTCTAACATCGTTAACCTTTGTACCTACGCGGCCGACAAGGCTACCGACAGAACCAAGAACACATTTATCGAATATACGGATACAATGCGTAAAGAGATGCAGGAAGAGACCGACATCACCCTTAAGATGCGTGATGCCATGACCGAAGGCGAATTCGTGCTCTTTATGCAGCCTCAGTACAATCACCAAAACGGCAAGATGGTCGGCGCAGAGGCATTGTGCCGCTGGCTTAAGCAGGACGGAAGCATAGTCTCCCCGGGCATATTCATACCCGTATTTGAGAAGAATGGTTTCATTAAGGAACTCGACAAATACGTCTGGGAGAGCGCTTTCAAACTCGTTCAGCAGTGGGAGAAAACCGGCGGGCCTCAGGTGCCGATATCGGTTAATATATCGCGTGTCAGTCTTGAGAACGACGAAGTGGTAGATGTTATCAGGGGACTTGCCAAGAAGTACCCTATCGATAAAAAGAATCTCTACTTCGAAATTACCGAGAGTGCCTACATGAAGGATCAGGCGGCCCTTACGGAGCGAGTATACAAGTTAAAAGAAATCGGCTTCGCTATTGCCATGGATGACTTCGGAAGCGGATATTCATCACTTAACTCCCTTAAGGACATACCGATTGACGTACTTAAGCTTGACATGGGCTTCTTACGAGGCGGTACCAATGTAGAACGCGGTAACGAAATCATTACTTACATGGTACACATGGCCAAGGCGTTAAAGCTTAAGATAGTGGCGGAAGGAGTAGAGTACAAAGAACAGGCGGACTTCTTAACCGAAGAAGGCTGCGACGTAATCCAGGGTTACTTCTACGCACGCCCGATGCCGCTTGCGGATTTTGAAGCGAAAGTTAAAACCGAAACATGATAAAAATCCCCCAAGTCGGGGGATTTTTGTTATAATCAAGATAATAAAATGTTTGGGGGAGTTTTAAGTTGACTTCAAAGGCTAAGAACTTAAAGAAACGTATCTTTGACATAATTCAGATAGGTAACGGCAAGGACTTTGTAAGTAAGTTCTTTGATGTATTTATTGCTCTTGTAATTCTTGTAAGCCTATCGGCCACAATTCTTTCAACTTTCTCGGAATTTAAGAAGTATGAGGCGATTCTCGAGGTTATTGAGCTTGTATCGGTTATTATTTTCACCATAGAATACGTGTTAAGGCTTTGGACTGCCAATTACCTGTATCCTAAGAAGAAGGGGATTTCGTCTCGCCTTGCGTTTATCTTCTCGGCTTCGGGAATCATAGATTTAATCACTTTCTTTCCCTACTATCTGCCGATAGTATTTCCTGCCGGCGCGGTGGCCTTCAGAATCTTCAGAGTGATTCGAATATTAAGACTCTTTAAGATTAATACACGCTATGATGCTTTCAACGTCATCCTTGACGTACTTAAAGAAAAGAGAAAACAGATTTTTTCTTCGGTAGTGATGGTACTAATCCTCATGGTGGCATCGTCACTGTGCATGTATTCTCTGGAGCACGAAGCGCAGCCCGATAAGTTTAAGAATGCTTTTTCCGGTATCTGGTGGTCTACGTCGACCCTGCTTACCATAGGATATGGTGACATCTATCCTGTAACCGTAGGCGGCAAGATAATGGCCATTATAATATCGTTCCTCGGCGTAGGAATGGTAGCTATCCCTACAGGTATTATTTCCGCAGGATTTGTTGAAACCTACACCCGCATCAACCGTATTGTTTTCAAGGAAGAAGAGAAGCCGTTACATTTCGTAACGAGCGTAATGGTCAAGGACCACCCTTGGAACGGTAAACAGGTTTCGGAGATTGTGATGCCTCCGGAGACCATACTTGTAATAGTAATTCGTGATGATGAGGAAATCCTTCCCGACGGCGACACGGTACTTCAGGAAGATGACGTGCTTATCTTTGCCGCTAAGCGCTTTGATGAGAATCAAGGCATGAACCTTTCGGAGATTACCATCAAGGACGAACACGAGTGGATAGGGGCACCGCTTCGCAAGCTGGATATTTCGAGACAGGCGCTTGTGGTTATGATTAAGCGCCGAGGCAAGATTATCATTCCTAAGGGCGACACAATCATCAAAGCCGGCGATGAGCTGGTAATGTATACGAATAAATACCAAAAAGAATAATAGGCCTCGCACGCAAGTAGACTTGAAGGATTACAGACAAAGCGTTTTTGGAGATATAGTATCTTCAAAGGCGCTTTTTGACTAAGACAAGAAAAATGTTACTACTTAGTCAACGAAGTCGTTTTTGAGAAAGGCGATAAAACGGAATTGTTGACTAAGATAAGAAAAACACAATCTCTTAGTCAATGCTTGGTCGCAGTAATGTTGACTAAGGAAAAGAAATCATAATTGCTTAGTCAAAGAAATGCCTTATATTACGATAGGAGAATGCTTTCAAAAGCGCTTTTTTCCTCATTTTGTTGACTAAGAGAAGTCTTACACCAGTGTTTAGTCAAAAAAAATAGGAAAATTTCGAAAAACGCATGACTAAATGGGCTTTGTGGCAATTGTTTAGTCAACATTATGGCAGAGCTGAACGCAGAGCGAACATAAGGGATTAGAATTTTATATAATATTTCAAATAAAATGAAACAATTCATGCCGATTTTTAATCTAATGTATTGAAAGGGCCGGACCTTATCAGAGAAAAGCGAGAGTAAAAATGAGCGAACTGCAAACAGAAAGACTCATAAAGGCTGCCAAAAGAAAGAATGCTGACGCATTCTCGAAACTTATTGACAGTCAGATGCAGTCTCTTTACAAAACAGCATACGCGATAGTTAAGAACAACGACGATGCGGCAGACGCCATATCCGAGACCGTTTTGATATGTTGGGAGAAGCTTCAGACGCTTAAGAAGAATCAGTATTTTAAGACATGGATTACCAGGATTCTTATAAACGAGTGCTACAAGATTCTTAAGAACAATTCAAGCATTGTAAGGTTTGAGGATATGGTAGTGGAAGAAGGCACGGAAGATGTGCATAATCTGGAGTTTGAAGAGGCACTTGATACTCTTGACGATAAGTACAGAGTAATTGTGGTGTTATACTATTCCCAAGGCTTCTCAACCAAGGAAATAGCGCACATACTTAAGATTCCGGAGGGCACAGTCCGCACCAGATTGTCGCGCGCCAGAGAACAGCTTAAGAAATACTATGAGGAGCAATCGGTATGAAGAAATGTGAATCAGATATAGAGACTTTATTTTCCGAAGATATAGTAATCCCCGCTAACGTGCAGGCGGCCAAAGAAAGAGCGCTGGAAGAAATCCGCTCAAGCGAAGCCCCCGCACATGTAAGACGCGGCTTTTTAGGCAGCAGAGCAGGCTTGGTGGCCGCATGTGTACTTGCGGTGTTGGTACTTGGAACCGGCTCGGCGGTAGCGGCAACGGTTTATTCAAGATACGAAGTCTATAAGGCCATGGAGCAATACAAGATTGACTATTACTACGACGTAGCCAATTCCGGCGGATACATTGCTTTTGCTAAGACCCGTGAATTCAAGAACAAAGAAGAGGCCCGCTACTCGGAACTTGAGAAAGCCTACAATAACAGCGAAATGTATCCCGAAGAAGAGTTAAAGATATATAAGACTGCTGACGGAATAGATAAGCTAAACGGTGTATTCCTGGAAGTAACTCCGCAGGGAGAAGAGAATATTCTTCACCTTCCGAAGCGCACGCTTAAGGATGAAGAGATTCTTGAAATCATCGACCATATGGCCAAAGAAAACTATGCCGTAACGCAGAAAGTTAAGGAATTTAACGAGTCTCAGGGAGATTACAGCAACTTGTTCGGCAACATGACTGACAGCGAAGTGGACTACTACTATGTGCTGTTCCACTATTCAAACAGCGAATTCTCAGGTGTTTACGAGCGGGCAAGCGGTGCAGAGTTAGTAAGAAGTGCTGAACTGTCGGCTGAAGAAGAATCAAGATACAGAGGCTTAATGGGTGAATACAAATATGGACTTAAGAAGCCCGATAAGACTATAAGGGTGATTGATTATCCTGAAGATTATGCGGGAACGGGAGTTGCTTTTTGCGACAGCGATAACTGCTATTATATCGGTGAGGCGACGCTTTCCGACGATGAGATACTGCAGATTATCGAGATGAAGCTTAGAGAAGTATACGTAAACATGCGCATGGACGAAGAAATTGCTTTCGGCAAGAGAAAAGAAGCACCCAAGAAGAGCGTATCAAGCGTGGATGGTCTGAATATCACCGACATGCAATTCTCCCATACCATAGGCCCTGAGACGGCAGTAGCGCTCACTGAGGCCAAGGTCGGAGATATCGTAAAGTTCGGTAAATACGAGCAAAACGGCAACATCTCCGACGGCGCGGAAGACATAGAATGGTATGTCCTTGATAAGGGAGAAACAGGCCTTACGCTTATAACCAAAGACGCAATTCAAAACAAAATGTTCTATTCGGAGAACGCAAAAACCTCCTGGGTAAACAGCGATTTAAGAAAATGGCTCAACGAAGAGTTCATAAACGAAGCCTTCTCAAACAATGAAAAAGGAATGCTTAGAAATCGCGACAACGACAACAGTGACGGTGTGCATTCAATAGATGTGGTATATATGTTATCAAGGGAAGAAGCTTATTCGTACTTTGGAATCACTGCAGACCTGTTTGCAGGCAAGCCCGATTCTTATGAGAAGAAGTGTGAATATTATCTGAATAACGTTGACTCACGCTTGTATGCCCGTCCCAGTGCTTATGCCGTTCAAAACGGAGCATTCGCCTGGACTTCGGAAAACAGTAAGAAAATGCAACAGTTCTATGGCGTAGACGTCTCGAAAGCAGAAGGTACTACCGGCTGGTGGCTACGCGACACCGACGAACAAGGAAACTCAGCATTCTACATCGACGCTATGGGAAACATCGATGGATCAACATACGTAAGCGACGCATGTGGTGTGAGACCGGTAATTAACATTTTTGTAAAGTAAACAGCTAAAAAGAGATTGTTCCTATGCCGAGAATATAACAGAGTCTTTTCGGCGGACTATCCACAGCGTCGGCACTTAGCGGGTGTATTTCAAGCCGCTTATGTGAGTAAAGTCCGTAGTGCTTTTTTACGGAGCGACTTTACGGCCGCTACTGCGAGGACATAAGTGAGAGCGTGTCTGCCAAAAAGACTCTGTTATATTCGATTGGGTATAGAACATGAATCAATAAAGGCCAAGCAATATGCTTGGCCTTTTGAATAATTACTGTTTCTTGAACCCTGCGCGCTTACGCATGAGAGGATCGAGAATCTTCTTACGAATACGAAGCTTGGTAGGGGTGACTTCAAGGAGCTCGTCGGTGTCGATGAAGTCAAGAGCCTGCTCAAGACTTAATACCTTGGGAGGTGTTAAGCGGAGAGCTTCATCGGCTGCGGAGGAACGGGTGTTGGTAAGCTGTTTCTTCTTGCAGACGTTAACCTCGATGTCTTCAGCCTTACCGGTCTGACCAATTACCATACCGCTGTAAACCTTTTCGCCGGGACCGATAAAGAGGGTACCGCGCTCCTGAGCGTTGAATAAGCCGTAGGTTACGGTTTCGCCATTCTCGAAAGCTATAAGGGAGCCCTGGCTTCTATAAGCAATGTCTCCCTTGTAAGGGCCGTAGCCGTCAAACATTGTATTTAAAATACCGTTACCCTTGGTGTCGGTCATGAAGTCACCGCGGTAACCGATAAGTCCTCTTGAAGGAATGGAGAAGATGAGTCTGGTGTAACCGCCGCTTGCGTGACCCATTTCTTTTAACTCGCCTTTACGCATGGAGAGTTTCTCAATAACGGTGCCCGAGTATTCTTCGGGAACATCTACATAGGCGATTTCCATGGGCTCTAAGCGCTTGCCCTTTTCGTCTTCTTTGTACAAAACTTCAGCCTTGGATACTGCGAATTCAAAGCCTTCACGGCGCATGTTCTCGATAAGTACGGATAAGTGTAACTCACCGCGGCCGGATACCTTGAAGCGGTCGGTGGAGTCGGTCTCCTCAACACGAAGGGAAACGTCGGTGTTAAGCTCTCTGAAAAGTCTCTCGCGAAGATGACGGCTGGTTACGAACTTGCCTTCCAAACCTGCGAGAGGAGAGTCGTTAACGCAGAAGTCCATAGCGATGGTGGGCTCGGAAATCTTCTGGAAAGGAATGGGCTGAGGGTTCTCAACATCGCAAAGGGTGTCGCCGATGTGAATGTCGGAGATACCTGAAATGGCTACGATGGAGCCGATGCCTGCTTCCTTGACTTCAACCTTGTTAAGACCGTCGAACTCGTAGAGCTTGGAAATCTTAACCTTACGAATCTTGTCGGGCTCGTGGTGATTGACGATTACAACGTCTTGATTGACCTTAACGGAACCGTTGTCAACCTTGCCTACACCGATACGACCTACATATTCATTGTAGTCGATGGTGGAAATAAGTACCTGAGTACCTGCTTCGGAGTCGCCTTCGGGAGCGGGGATGTAATTTAAAATAGTCTCGAAAAGGGGCTGCATGTCGGTACCGTTAACCTTGGGATCGAGGGATGCAAATCCACCCTTGGCAGAAGCAAATACAAAGGGGCAGTCAAGCTGCTCATCGGAAGCATCAAGCTCTAAGAAAAGCTCAAGCACCTCATCTATAACCTCCTCGGGGCGAGCCTCGGGACGGTCAATCTTATTAACACATACGATAACCGGAAGCTTAAGAGCCATAGCCTTGGTAAGAACGAATCTTGTCTGGGGCATGGGACCTTCAAAAGCATCCACAACAAGGATAACACCGTTAACCATCTTAAGTACACGCTCTACCTCACCGCCAAAATCAGCGTGACCGGGGGTGTCGATGATGTTAATCTTGGTGCCTTTATATGAAACGGCGGTGTTCTTCGACAGAATGGTGATACCGCGCTCGCGCTCGATATCGTTGGAGTCCATTACACGTTCCTGAACCTCCTGATTGGCTCTGAAAACGCCGCTCTGTTTTAAAAGCTCATCCACGAGTGTGGTCTTGCCGTGGTCTACATGAGCTATGATTGCTACGTTACGAATGTCTTCTCTTTTTTGTAACATAAATTCCTCACATTTCTTACTAACTACAAGTCAACTTTTGGATTATATCACCGCGTAATTAATCATTCAATGTAAAATCGCACAAAATTGCCCCACTCACGCCTTTTGGAGGGCAAAAAAAGTAATAAAAAACCCACTCACCGATTCCCGATAAGTGGGCTGTTAATGTTCATAACAAACTACTTAATGTTGGTGGAAGAAAACTCCTGAGTCCCGTAGATGATACCGCCCTCTGCACGGAAGAATCCGAAGCCTACGTACTTCCACTTGGGATTAAGCATGTTCTCGTTGTGGCCGGGGCTTTCTTTGTACCCTTGCATGATTCCGTCGATTACGGTGTTCGCGTCATCATTCTCGTAACCGCAGGATCTGCTGCAATTCTCGCCGACGGAAACTATGTCGTAGCCGCCTTCGTCGTACATTGAATAGTACTTTTCACCATTGGGCCTTGAGTGAGAGAAGAGCGTTCCGCATTCGGCAGCGCGCTTATCAGCCACATCCAGACATACATTGTTAAAAGAAAGAGGCGCGATACCGTTGGCTGCTCTGTATTCATTAATCCTTTCAAGCATTAAGGTTGCGTATTCGCTTGCGGTGATAATGGGTTCGGGGGCTTTCTTTTCCTCTTTCCCGGTGGTTTCGCTTGGGCTTGTCGTGTCGGTTTCTTTGGCAAGAGGCACTCTGGCTTCAGCTATGGCAAGAGAAGCGCTTTCCTTGGTTGCGAGGGCGGCTGACTTGGAGGCAAGCTCTGTGGCAAGTGCGGTTACCGTTTCTGCGTAAGTTTCGATGTCGGTCTTAAGAATCTCGATTTCGGCCTTGTATTCGGTGATGGATGTGTTGGCGTTCGCAAGTTCGTTTCTGGCCGCAACGACCGAAGCGGAGAGTGTGTCGATGTCCGACTCGTATTCCGCCTGCAGTGCCGCCGCAAAGGTTTTTTCCTTGTGCAGTATAAAGGATTGTATGACCAATGCAATTGTAAGTGTAACAATAATGAGACCGCTAATGATTCTTCCGAGTTTTTTCATAGTTTGGCCCTCTTCACATTTTTCCCGATAATACATGATACCAAGTAAGAATTAATGAATAGGCAAACTGCCATACGACATAATGTAAAATATACTTGACAAAAAGAAAATGATATTATACCATAGGCTCAACAGAAAAGAACGCGCCACGGACAGGCGGATTAACGGAGGATTTTTAGATGAAACAAAGTAATACGGGACGAATTGTTGCAATGATTGTGCTTACGATTGCCTTTCTGGCCTTGATGTTAGGCTTTGTGTTAAGCCCTAAGAATACTAAGAAGACAACGCTTAAAGTCAATGTTATTGTTGAAAACGGTGAGGCGACGTATCGTTCTTTCACGGGTAAATTCAACATCAGCAGAGCAGGTACTTATGATATTGCTGTTAAGTGGTGGCCCGAAGAAGACACGGGAGTTATTTCCGGATTCGTGCTTTACGATCTTGACGGATCGATAATGCATTTTTGCACCGGACAGGCAGTGCAGGCAGGATTCGTACCGACTCGTTTGGAGAAAGCGGAATACAGCTTTGATATCCTGATTTTTGCAAGCGAGGAAGAAGTTGATAATTTTCTTAGAAAATGTGATGAAGATTACACTTCAAGCGGCGATAAGTTTGAAGGATACAAAGATGGTATGTGGGAGATAGAGTATACTGCTTCCGCTACACTTTCGACCAATTGGATGGTTCTTGTATTCTTTGCGGGATGTATTATGTACGGACTTTTGATGACACTTATCGTCTTTAGAATGTGCCATGAAGGTAAGCCTGAGTATGACGAGAGACAGAAGCTTGTAAACGGTAAAGCATATGAATACGGTTTCTATACCATGCTTGCTTTGTGCGTTACCTATATTTTCGCGTGGTTTACAGGGGTTGCGGACGAGTTTCTTTCGCCGGGAGTGGCGGTGGCGCTTATAACGCTTATTGTGGCTGCAGTGGTAGGTATTTACAATGTTGTCAACGACGGTTATATTGCGGTTAATGCTTATGAAGGACGCGTAATTGCTGCTCTTTCGGCGATTTTGGCTGTTAACATTCTGGCTACGATAGGCGGCATCAGAACCGGTCGCCTGATTGAAGACGGTAAGCTGGGACTTTCGTCGGTAAATGCTTTCTGCGGGCTCTTAATGCTTGCCTTGATAGTTGCCATTGTCATTAAGAAAGCTTGCAATAAGAGGGAGGATGACGATGAAGAACTTGAGGCTTAAATCCGCGAGAGCTGCCAAGGACATGTCGCAGGAAGACCTTGCCAAAGCCTGCGGTGTTACGAGGCAGACCATCAATGCCATAGAGAAAGGCGACTACAATCCGACCATCAATCTTTGTATTGCGATATGCAAGGCGCTTGATAAGACGCTCGATGAATTATTCTGGGAATATTAAGAATTAAATAATCTATTAATTCGTTGCGAATATGCTATAATAACAACGATGTGGGGTTTTGACACAATATAATGTATTACGGGAGAATTCATCATGACAGAAGATATCGCGAAGCTTAGAAGAAGTGTCAGGGTTAACAGGGTTTTGATAGTAATCTTGCTTTTGCTGTTATTTCTTATTATTGCCGGAATGGCTGTAGTGGGACTTTATGCGTATAGAATTTCACAGCAGATGATTCCTGTTACGAGAAAGTTTATGGAGATAGACTGGACCTGGATGTTTGACCAGATTTCTGCCATAGATGTGCCGGAGATGAAGGGCAAACTTGACAGTGTTATGGAGACGGTAGCCTCTGTTAAGGAGTCAGTTGACGCTCTTTCGGCATCACTTCCCAGATAATATCTGAAATATAAGGAAAATCGGTCTTTTTGTGTTGACATAGCGATTTTTGTATGTTACATTCTCAACAAGTAAATAAGAGCACGGTAGAGGTCGCGCTTTGCAAGAGTAATCGATTTGATGTGTCGGACACAGCTGATAATCGACGAAAGGGTACGGCGCCGAAGGAACGGATATACCGAGTATCCGGGTCCTGGGCATACATTTAAGAGGTGTATGACTGTCATCCCGAAAGGGATGGGGAGCTATCAAGTTTTATGAGTTTAAGCGACCGACCGTTTTTTTGACGTTCGGTCTTTTTTTTGCAAAAGAAATACCGTGTGCTTAGGACTTACACAGCGAGGCATCGCAATTTTAAGGAGGACAATTTATGCACACACCAATTTTTAAAGGCGCAGCTGTAGCGCTCGTAACACCCATGAATGCGGACGGTTCCGTAAATTACGATAAGTTAGCGGAGCTTATCGAGTTTCAGATTGACGGCGGAACAGACGCAATCGTAGCCTGCGGTACTACCGGCGAGGCATCTACACTTACTCACGAGGAACACATAAAGGTTATTCAGTATACCGTTGAGAAGGTTAATAAGAGAGTACCCGTAATCGCAGGTACCGGCTCTAACAGCACCGAGACCGCAATCTACCTTTCCGTAGAAGCTGAGAAGGCAGGAGCAGACGCGCTCTTGCTTGTAACACCTTACTACAACAAGGCAACCCAGAAAGGCCTCGTTGAGCACTTTGTTAAGACAGCGGAAGCAGTTAAGATTCCCGCTATTTTATATAACGTACCTTCAAGAACAGGCTGCAACATCTTACCCGCAACGGTTAAGGAAATTGCACGTCGCGCTTCAAACGTTGTTGCAATCAAGGAAGCAAGCGGCAACATCTCTCAGGTGGCGGAACTTGCATCCATCATGGACGAGAACTTCGCTATTTATTCGGGCAATGACGATCAGATAGTGCCCCTTCTTTCGCTGGGAGGAATCGGCGTAATTTCTGTTCTTTCTAACGTAGCGCCCAAGGAGACGCACGATATCGTAGCTTCTTATCTTGCAGGCGATGTTAAGACGAGCACAAGACTTCAGCTTGAAGCAATCGACCTTATTAAGAGCCTCTTTATCGAGGTTAACCCTATTCCCGTTAAGACAGCCCTTAATCTTATGGGCATGAATGCGGGTCCCCTTCGCCTTCCTCTTACCGAGATGGACGGAGCCAACGTTGAGAAATTAAAGAAGTCTCTTGCGGATTACGGCATTTCTGTTAAGTGCAACCAGGTTATCTGCATGAACGATTTAACTAAAGACTAAAGGGGTATAAAAATGACAAGAATCATAATGCATGGCTGCAACGGCAAAATGGGTCAGGTTATTACGGGTATCTGTAATAACGACCCTGATTGCGAGATTGTGGCAGGAATCGATATATCAGACCATATTAAGACCAATAACTATCCTGTGTTTTCTAACATCAATGAGTGCAACGTTGAGGCCGATGTAGTGGTGGATTTTGCATCCGCCAAGGCTGTGGACGGATTACTTGACTGGTGTAAGGCTAAGAAGGTGCCGCTTGTATTGTGTACAACAGGACTTTCTGATGAACAGGTTAATAAAGTTGTGGTATACTCTAAAGAGGTGGCCATACTGCGCTCTGCCAACATGTCTCTTGGTATCAACATGTTACTTAAAGAGCTTAAGAGCGTGGCAAGTATTCTGGCACCTTCGGGCTTCGACATCGAGATAGTCGAGAAGCATCACAATCAGAAGGTGGATGCGCCCTCCGGAACCGCACTCGCTCTTGCGGATTCCATAAATGAATCACTCGGTAACGAATACACATACGTATACGACCGCCATGCCGTAAGACAGAAGAGAGATGCCAAGGAGATAGGTATCTCGGCTGTGCGAGGCGGAAGTATAGTTGGGGAGCATGAAGTTATTTTCGCAGGACCCGATGAAGTGATTACCATCACTCATACGGCTTATTCCAAGGCACTCTTTGCCAACGGAGCCGTGCAGGCTGCGAAGTACTTAAAGGGTAAGCCGGCTGGCCTCTATGATATGTCGGGGGTAATCGGTTAAGGCCCAAGAAGGAGACTATATGAAATTCAGACCTTGTATCGATATTCACAATGGTGTGGTTAAGCAGATTGTAGGCGGAACCTTAAGAGACGACGGCGATCGCGCCGATGAAAATTACGTATCCGCACATGACAGTGCATGGTTTGCCAGAATGTTTAAAAAGGACGGAGTGGAGGAGCACATGTCGTTATTCTTAACGGTAAGGACTCTAAGTTCTATCACGCATCCAGAGACGAAGCCCTTAAAGCACTTGCGGCATATCCCGGCGGAATGCAGGTGGGCGGCGGCATCAATGCCATGAATGCACCTTCCTATATTGAGGCAGGCGCAAGCCACGTTATCGTTACAAGTTATGTTTTTAAGGACGGAGAGATTTTATTTGACAACCTTAAAGCCTTAAGATATGCGGTTGGAGCCGAGCATGTAGTACTCGACCTTAGCGCAAGAACACTTAACGGTGACTATTACGTAGTGACCGACAAGTGGCAGAAGTTCACCAATGTACGCGTTACTCCCGCGGTATTCGAGCACTTAAGCGAGTATTGCGATGAGTTCTTAATTCACGGTGTAGATGTTGAAGGTACGCGTCACGGTATTGACGAGAAGCTTATAAGAATCTTGGGTGATACCACCAAAAGCATCCAAAAGCCTATAACTTACGCCGGCGGTATCAATACCTTCAAGGATATCGAACAGCTTGAGCTCTTAACAGATTCACGTATCAATTTCACGGTCGGAAGTGGCCTTGACCTCTACGGCGGTAAGATTCCTTACAAAGAACTTGTAAAGCTTTACAAGTAGTTTGGTTTACATAACAATTCGATATTGACAAAACGAAAGGAGCTTCGAATTATTCGAAGCTCCTCGTGTACTCATTAGGATTCCCCTCACTTAAATCAAAAAACAGTATTGCTAATTCTCAATATATTATATAAAGAAAAGGCACATCGTGTAGCTGATTAAGTGTATAAGACGTTAGTACTTATCTTATAACTTTGTTACGTTAACTGCCTGAGGTCCCTTGGTGCCGTCAACTACGTCGAACTCAACAGCTGCGCCCTCTTCGAGAGACTTGAAGCCTTCCATGTTAAGTCCTGAGTAGTGTACGAATACATCCTTGCCTGACTCATCGCAGATGAAACCGTAACCCTTCTGGTTGTTGAACCACTTTACTGTACCTTTGTTCATTACAGATACCTCCAAAAATATATATGTTGCCTCGCAACAAGTTAAGAATATCACATCGCTTTTTAAAAGTAAAGCGCTGAAATATATTTTTTATAAAGACTTTAGTAAGAAACTGCGAAACGTCTGAATTGCAATAAAATTTGCCATTTTCTAAATATTTTGTTAAAATGTGTAAGATTAGTGCGGAATATTTGTTCTTTTCCGCCGGAGCAGTGCATGATCAGAAAGAAACGTAAGATTAGAAAACATTATACGATAGCGGTAACCTCCGATTATTCGGTAGACAAGACCAAGTTCTATCGCTCGAGATTTAACATCTTTAAATTGTCCGTCTGGACCATGGTGATAGTACTTATTCTCGGAGTGGGACTTATGGCTTTTGAATTCTATGAGGTTAACAACATGGAATCAAAGCTGGCGGTTCTACGGGATATCATTACCGAGCAGGACGAGATTATCAATACGCTGGGCAATGAGAAAGCCGAGCTTTCCGCTCAGAATCAGATCCTTAACAACACCGTAGCCATGGCTCTTAGAGAGAAAGAAAAAGAAGAGGAAGAAAGCGCGGCGCGCCACCTTCCCTCAGCCTTTCCTCTTACAGGATCGGCCAATATCAGGGACATTTCCGTTATGGACGAGCCCGAAGAAGAGCTTGCGGGCTACTTTAACTACGACGTAGGCGACAAGTACAACGCCGGCGGCAGCAAGGCCGTAGAGGAGAACCCCATAACAGTCTTTGAAATGTCGTCGATATCAGACGTAGTTGCCACAGCCGAGGGTACCGTAACCGCGGTTACCGAAGATGAGATTTTTACAAGGTGCGTAACAATCGACCACGGCAACGGGTATGTAACCATTTATCGTAACAATTCGGACCCCAAGGTGACTGTGGGGGATGAAGTAGTCAGAGGCGCCATCCTTTACGTAGGCGGTGAAGACAATATATATTTGGGATACCAGATTACCTATAACGGTGAATATCTCGATCCCATGGATGTTATAGACATAGACGGTTAGTGACGGGACTGCCCGGTCACATCAGGTGTAAGTTTTCAGGAGGAAGCAACTTATGGGCAAGAAAGCAGATGAGTACATTGCAAGCAGGGTTAACAGCGTAATCGGTCGCGGCACCGAGTTTGAAGGCACCATCCGTACCAAGGAGACCATCAGAGTTGAAGGCTTTGTTAAGGGTAACATTATTTCCGAAGGCACCGTAATCATCGGTAACGGCGGCAATGTAGACGGTAAGATTGAAGCTACCAACATCTTAGTAGGCGGCGAAGTTCACGGCGAGCTTTATGCAAGTGAGAAGATTGAAGCCAATTCCAGCGGACGTATCTTCGGTAACCTTCATACCAAAGGCCTCATAGTAGATGAGAAAGCATTGTTCCAGGGTACCTGCGAGATGACCGGCAGAGAAGAAGCGGGTAAAGAAAAAGAAGCTCCCAAGGAAGCCGAGGAAGCCAAGGAAACTGCGTAATTTTCTTTGTAATTTACACATGGACAAAAATATAAGGGTAGCGTAAGACGCTACCCCATTTTTGTGTCTTAAATTACTTGTTCATGCGGGCAAATACCATGTCGTAACCGTCATTGCCGTAGTTGAGTGAACGATTCACACGGCTGATGGTGGCGGTCGAAGCACCGGTCTTCTCTGCAATCTCCATGTAGGTATTGCCTGCCTTAAGCATTGACGCTACTTCGAAACGCTGGGATAATGAAAGAAGCTCATTAACAGTACATAAATCTTCGAAGAAACTATAGCATTCCTCACGGTTCTTTAAGAGTAAGACGGCATCAAAAAGATGATCGACGGCATCTGTCTTAATTTTTTTGTTCATTTATAACAACCTCCTGCGAGAAAAATTCCTTTACATGATAAAATTTTACCATACTAAAGTTTTAAAGTAAAGATGTTTAAAAGAAACTTAACTTTTACTTGTGAAGTAGTTTTGAATACTTTATAATCAAGCGTAGGGGGTAAGACATTAAGTCTTGCCTGCTATATTGCGCTTATAAAGAACGCGCATTAAGGAACGCGGAAGATGACGATTGATACCAAGGACCTTTTAAACAGCATATTGTCAAGCTTTGACAGAATGTCTTATATTAAGTCGGACGAAGTGCCGACCATAGACCTTTACATGGACCAGGTTACCACGTTCATGGATGAGAGGCTTAAGAAGAGTACGCGCTATCAGGGCGAAGAGAAGCTCATGACCAAGACCATGATCAATAACTACGCCAAGAACGATGTTATTCCTCCCCCTGTACGCAAGAAATACAACAAAGAGCATATTCTTGTTTTAATTATGGTTTATTACTTCAAGAGTATACTACAAATAAGCGACATTAAAGAGCTTATGGACCCGATTATCGCGAAGTTTTTCGATAATCGTAACGGTTTTGCGATAGAGGACGTATATGACGAAATCTTCGCCAATATGGACGAGGATATCGTTAGAGTGCGTGACGAAATTGTGGCTGATTACAATGAAGCCATGACAACCTTTGAAGATGCTCCCGACCAGGATAAAGATTATTTAAAGCTTTATTCTTTTGTCTGCAAGCTTGGATGCGATGTGTTCGTAAGAAAGCTTCTCATCGAGAAGATTGTGGACTCTTTAAGAGAGCAGTCTCAGGCGGTTGACGCCAAGACCGGCAAGTCCAAAGATAAAGACAACAAGTATGATGTCAATGTAGAGAAAAAGAGTAAGAAATAGCTTAATCGCTAACTGAGAATGTGCTAACGCCGGGGCAGGGGTGAGTCTATGGTAAAGGAGGCACGTATGCAGATCAAAGATTTGGCAGGTCATGGGTTTGATCTTGACGAGGCTATGGAGTTATGCATAGGCGATGAGGAAATTTACAAAGAGGTCCTTGAAACTGCTTTGGAAGAGGGAAGAGAGAAGATTCCGCTTCTTAAGAACTTAATGGAGACCGAGGACTATGAACGCTATATCATTGAGGCGCACGGACTTAAGAACGCAGCCAAGCAGATAGGAGCGAAGAATCTTTCCGAAATTGCCAAGAAATCAGAGCTCGAAGGCAAAGCAGGTCATATTGATTTTATGAAAGAAAACCATGAGAGACTTTTGGGTGAATACACAAAGGTCGTTAATGTGTTGCAGGAATTGTTCTAAACTGCGATAAATTAAAGGGCGTCCGATTATCGGGCGCCCTGTTTGTATGCATATTTATCAGAAAAAGAAACTATTTCATGGATTCCTTAACTCTCTTAAGCATTTCCTTGTCAATCTTACCGTTGGCTACTGTATCGTCAATCCAAAGCTTAAGTGAAGCAACGGTAGCGGAAATCTTACCCATCTCTTCCTGAATCTTTAAAAAGTCCCTAAGTTCGTCCTCGGAAATGGTTCCGTCTACGGTAATTTCGATAAAACGGCTCTTAGCCTTATCAAGTGCGTTTAGAGAAGCAAGAGTCTCAAGCGTAATCTGAGAAAGGTCCTTATAAGTAACTTCCTCAACATATCTTTCTCCGATGGGACACTCATGTGTGCAATAATAGTTACACAAGGTGGGAGCCTTGTAAACTTCGGCCATTTTAAGAATTTCGTCGGGATGAGGAAGAGATTTCTCACTCTCAATCTTCTCGATTCTTTCTGCGGAAACGTATTCCATGAGATTCTCGGCAGCGTCTCTTGTAAGACCTGCGTTCTCACGGCTTATCTGATAAATGTTTTTGTTTTCCTTGACTGAGCGTTTTCCCATGGTGTACCCCCAAAACTAAATTATAGCTAATGACTCGCCATCACGGACCTAAAATACAGGTACGTGATTCCTAATAATTAAATTTTTATAAAGAATCTTTACCATTATACACTATTTCTGCGAAAACGCAAATTATAATGAATTATTTTGCACCTTTCTGTGTTTCTTTTGCCCCTAATCTTTGGTAAGATACATGCATAAACAAAAACGCCCGGGAGTCGGGCATCACATATAAAGGAGAGAATTAAATATGGCAGCATTATTTTTTGCAGTACTCTTTTTAATTGTAGGTATTGTATTTACCGTTATTAAAAAGAACATGAACGCAGACGGCGGAAAGGCAGCGTTCTCGGCATTTTCGATAATTGCATTCGTACTTGCCGTAGGTTGTTGCGCAGGCGCTTGCGTTAAGGTAGTTCCTACCGGACACACCGGTGTTGTTACCACCTTCGGTAGAGTTGAAGACGTAACATACGAAGCAGGTATTAATTTCGTGGCACCTTGGAAAAAGGTCATCAACATGGATAACCGTACACAGAAGTCTTCTTTGTCCCTTAACTGCTTCTCAAGCGATATCCAGGAAGTTACATTAACTTATACCGTTAACTACCAGATTGATAAGTCAAACGCTCAGATGATTTATAAGACAATCGGTGTTGATTATTTTGAGAAGGTAGTACAGCCTAAGATTTTGGAAGCTGTTAAAGGTGTATTTGCCCTTTACAATGCAGAAACTCTTATCGCTTCCCGCGGTACTCTTTCTTCACAGATTGAGGAGATTTTAAGTAAGTCACTTGAGCAGTACAATGTACAGCTTGTAAGCACCTCCATTGAGGACATTGACTTTACCGATTCCTTCACGGACGCAGTTGAAGCTAAGCAGGTAGCAGAGCAGAACAAGCTTCGTGCTCAGACAGAACAGGAGCAGGCTATTATTGAAGCAAAAGCAAATGCTGAGAAGGTTACCATCGCAGCAGATGCAGATGCTAAGGCTCAGATTATCGCAGCTCAGGCTGATGCAGAGGTTGCTAAGATCGGTGCAGACGCAGCTGAATATCAGGGCCAGAAGGATGCCGCTATTATGAGCAACTTAGGTGCTATGCTTCAGAAGTATCCCGAACTCGTTGATTACTACTATGTAACCAACTGGAACGGTGAACTTCCCGAGACCTACATGGGTGAGAACGCTCACACCATTATGGAGCTCAATAAGTAATGTAGAGGCTACAAAAGAGGCCGGGGGCTTAAAGCCCTCGGCCTTTTATAATGCTTATAATTTAGTGCCTTATGACTTGAAGAACTTAATCTCTTCATTGAGCTTCTCTGCAACGCCCTTAAGGTCGTCAGCGGCGCCTGCAAGGGTAGTAACGGTAGCGGAAAGCTCTTCCATGGAAGCACCGGTCTCTTCCGAGGATGCTGCGTTCTCTTCGGAGATAGCTGAGAGGGCGCTCATGGTGTCGATAACAACGTCCTTAGAGGACTTACAGGTTTCGGCACCCTTGGAGATAAGCTCTACGCCTTCTACGGTGCTTTCGATATCGCCAAGCATACCGTTAACGGCTTCAAGAGTCTCACCGAGAGCAACCTGCTGAGTGTTGTTGCCTTCTTTAACGTCTGCGGCTGCGGATACGGCTGCCTGAGACTGGTTAAGAAGTCTTTCCATTTCAACTCTTATTTCATCGGCCATCATCTTGGAATCGTCGGCAAGCTTACCGATTTCTTCAGCAACTACTGCGAATCCGCGACCTGCTTCACCTGCTCTTGCAGCTTCGATGGAAGCGTTAAGAGATAACAGGTTAGTCTGTGTAGCAATAGAGGTAATTCCCTCGACCTTTTCATTGATGCTGTTAACAGCGGCCTCGGTATCAGCGATGGTCTTGGAGATTTCATCAATCTTGGCAGTCATTTCATGCGAAGAATCCTGTAATGATGAAAGTGACTTGCTGGAAATTTCCGATGCTTTCTTCATCTTGCCCGCAAGCTCCGAAAGTGACTCAGCGGAGTGTTCTACATCGCCTACAGCCTCGCTGATGTAACCTACGTTAACGGTAGCATCCTGAATTTCTTCGGCCTGCTGGGTAGCGCCGGTAGCGATTTCCTGAACTGCGTTGGATACATCCTCGGCGGTTTGCGATATCTGATTGGCCATGTCGGAAAGATTGTCTGAGGACTTGCCCACATTGGTTGCCGACGCTTTAATATTGGCAACAATCTCACCAAGCTTCTCGATAACCGAGTTCATAGCGCGGGAGATGGAACCGAACTCATCCTTTCTCCCACTGTAACCTTCAACTGCGCTGAAGCGTCCGTCCGAAAGAGCGGAGAGAGAGGTGTTAACTGCCTGAATAGGATTGATAAAGCTTCTTGCCATAATTACGGAAATTACAACCGCTACAGCCAAAAGAACAACACCAACCGCAATAACAATCATTGCGGCCTGTCTTGCTGCGGACATGACGGTCTTTTCGCTTACAACCGTACATACCACGTAATTGGAAACGGGTTCTTTAACATAGGAAAGATATGCTACTTCGCCGTTACCGATGTCGCCCAAGTAGAAGCCTTCGTCCTTGCCTGATGTGAAGAACTCGGCTTTGTCTCTCATTTCTTCTTCGCGACCGCCGTCACCGCCGATAGAATACTGTGAGTGAGCGGCTACCTGACCGTTTCTGTCTACTAAGAATGCGTGATCGGCTTCTTTGGCAAGCATATCGTGGAAACCTTCAAGGTCGTAGTTACGATGCACGATACCAAGAATCTTGTCGCCGTCTTTAATGGGAGTCGAGCAGGTTATAATGCGTCGACCTGTTGTCTTGCTGACATTTATGCATGATACAAAATCTTCACCCTTGATGGCTGCCTGGAAATAGTCTCTCTCGGCAACGCTTACAAAATCTCCTTTACCTCTTGCAATCTGCATACCGGTGGTGTCGGTAATCGAAGTGTTTTCTCCGTCTCCAAGCACCTCATCGCAACCTGCAAGTGTATTCTGCACCGCATCATAAGGAATGCCGCCTTCGCCCTTTACGAAATTAAGAATCGTCGGGTTAACGGCAAGTGTCTTGATGATAGTCATATTGGTGTTGATAATTGAAGCAAATCTGTCTTCAATATACCAAGCCTGCCATTCCTGCGAATCCTGCGCGTCTTTAAGCGCCTTATTAGTGGAAGTAATGTAACTTACAACAATTGCGACAATAAGCGGAATTGCCGTGACAAGTACCATGATGACAATAAGTTTTGTTTTGATACTGTCTTTTAAACTGATTTTCTGGGTATTTTCTGAATTACCGGCCATATATCTCCTCCTCTGAAGAGTATGCTTTTACCTAAGTCCGCGATACATATATCATAATTGTCTCCTATTAACAGAAAGAAAAAGAAATTGCCACACATTTGCGTGGTTTTGTGATATTCTGATGTAAATAAACAGTGAAAAGAATAATTGTCCGGGGCGAAGCAATATATAAAGCACAAATTGACAGAGATATCTGTATAAGAGAAAAGAAAATATGCTTGAAAAGATTATCAGAAACTATACAGAGGATGATATTGTGTCCGTAAGCCCTGTCGGCGAGGGGCATATTAACGATACTTATCTGGTGGTAACGCCGGCTTCGAGGTTTATATGCCAGCGCATTAAGATCGGAATGGATATAGGGAAGCTTGAACATAATTTTAAACTCTATTCGGAGGCGCTTAAGGCTGCGGGGATGTGCTTCCCCGATTGGTTAAAGAACCGTGACGGTAAGTATTATGTGACAGATGAAAACGGTGGCTGTTGGCGTATGTATCCGTTTATAGAGGGGGATATACTGAGTGCGCCGTTGACCGGTGAGAATCGTTATGCTTGCGGGCAGGGGCTTGCGACGATGCATAAGATTCTCGGCACGATTCAAGGAGAACTTCAGGCGGTTTACCCGGGGCTTAACGATTTAAGCCATTATTATGACGAATACTTGAGGACGATAAACGGAGCCGGCCCGGCAAAAGAAAATCGTGACGCAGCTATTGAAGCAACCATCGAGGGTAAGATAGCGGACATGCTTGCGGTTACTTTAGAGGAGATGGCGCCGGTGCATGCGGATGCGAAGCTTTCAAACATTCTTTTTAGAGACGGTAAGGTTATCGGATTTATCGATATGGATACGGTGATGCAGGGCGCTCCGACAGAGGATGTGGCAGATTGCATACGCTCGTGTTGCGTAAGAGACGGGCATTTAGATAAAGAGTCGGCGGAGGCGGTTGCGGACGGATACGAAAGTGTTGCCGGCAATAAGTTCACGAGGAAAGAACTTAAGCGTGCATTTGACAAGATATGCTTTACGCTGGCTTTAAGGTACTATACCGATACGATATCCGGCGGCGGACATTTTAGAGAACATTACCCGGGCGACCGTTTGGACAAGGCGCGAAGCCTCATTAAGACGACGTGGGATTAATAAATAGGGAGGTTACTTATGGACAGAACTATCAAGGTTACAGGTAAGGGCAAGATTTCGGTGGCACCCGACATGATAAGACTTCTTATCACGCAGACCAAGACCGAGAAAACATACGAAAAGGCGGTTAAAGCCTCCGCCGAGCAAAAGAAAGTCATCACCGACGCATTTTTGCAGCTTGGCTTTAAGAAGGAGGATTTAAAGACACTTTCTTTTGACGTGGAAGCCAGGTATGAAGGATACGAAGCCAAGGATAAGTCCTGGAAGCAAAGACTTGTGGGCTACAGATTTAAACACAGAATGAAACTTGAGTTCCCCAAAGACAACGAACTTCTCGGCAAGGCTCTCGGTACCATGGCGACCATCAAGGGCGAGCCCGAGTTCTCGATTCAATATTTTGTCAAGGACAAAGAAGCTGTTAAGAACAAGCTCCTTGCGGGCGCAGTTAAAGACTCCAAGGAGAAAGCGAGCGCCCTTACCAAGGCAGCAGGCGTGAAGCTCGGAGAGATAGTGCACATAAACTATTCCTGGGACGAGGTAGATATCTCGGTAACACCCGTAGCTCCCATGATGCTTAAATCAGTTGAGAGAGGCATATGTAACTCCGTTTCCGTAGACCTTGACATTGAGGCCGCCGACATAGACGTTGAAGATACCGTGACGGTTATCTGGGAAATTAAATAGAAGTGTCGACTCTACCAAGCGTAGGTACCGCCCCCGTGAGACAGGCATTACAATCGTAGCATGGAGGAATTGATTATGAACCAATATGTTACAGGAGCAGTGATCAGGGCACTGCGGGAAAAGAATAAGCTTACTCAGTATGAGCTTGCAGACAGGCTTGGAGTAAGCGATAAAACCATATCCAAGTGGGAGACCGGCAAGGGCTATCCCGATATTACGCTTTTAGAACCGATAGCGGATGCTTTCAGAGTGTCGGTGACGGAACTTATATCGGGTAACACCGTTACTAATGCCAACGTTTCTGCCAATATGATGCGTTCCAAATTCTATGTATGTCCGGTATGCGGCAACGTGATACACAGCATGGGTGAGGCGGTTATTACCTGCCACGGAATAGCTCTCACACCGCTTGAGGAGGAACAAAGCGACGAGCGGCATATGATACTCATCGAGCGAATCGAAGACGAGTACTATGTAAGAATTGAGCATTCCATGACCAAGGAACACTATATTTCCTTTATTGCGGCGGCAGGATCAGACAGTGTGCAGATGGTGAAGCTATACCCTGAGGGAAGCGCAGCGGCAAGATTTAAGATAAGCGGTGTTAAGAAGATATTATTCTTTTGCAACCGCGACGGATTGTTTTCGCAGGATATGGTGAAGGGCATCGATGACAGAGACCGAAGCCACGACGATACAGAAGAGAGGCTGGCACTTGAAGAAACCGCAAAGAGACTGTTTGGGTAAAAGAAAACGGGTTCATCCCACAAGGATGAGCCCGTAAATTTGTGTAGCGACGAGCCATGCGGCTGCCGACAATCCGATGATTTTATATATCATGACCGACGTTATGACTATTACTGTCGTCCCACTCATCGAAGATGTCTACGCGGGGATTGGCCATGAGCTCCCGATAGAATTCACTATCATAGAAAGCTTTAATTCCTTCCGAGTCGCGCTGAGGGCCGTCCGGTACGGAGGTGTAGATGCTTAAGTTAATGCGCTTAAAATGCTTAAGGCCGATTTCGATATCCGTCTTAAGCTGCTTAACGGTCTGACCTTCCATGCCATACATGATATTGATCCACTGAAAGTACCCGGAAAGATCCTCAGGACTTACATGAGGGATGCCTTTGTGAAGGATGTCCTCGCGGATATGTTCGTCAAAGGTCTCGACACCGCAACGAAACATCACATCAATACCGCGCTGTCTGAAGAAATCAATGTAATACTCATTACTGTTTCTGAAGATGTAGTGCCCTTCAAGGATAACCGTCTTAATGCTTTTAGCCTCGCAGGTCTCCCTTATATAGTTCATGGTGGTAAAAGGAAGCTCCGTATAAGAAGCCGAACAGGTCACATCGAGGCAGGACACTCCAATTTCTACGCCTTTTACTTCTGCAAGAACCTTTTTGTTGACAGTATCGGCAGCAAGTACGGTTGAAGCCTTGTCATCCTGATAATCGCAGAAAGCACACTTGCCCCAGGAACAGCCGAGGGATACAAGAAGTACGTTCTCTCTTGGCAGGGAGGATTTATTGTCAAACTGGTATCTTACCAAATCGTGAATCATGCGGCTACCTCTGTGGTTTCTTTGACGGTGTCAGATTCGGAGGCATCGTCTTCTTTTTCCAATAAAATGCCTGTGCGCTTATATTTCTTGGCAATGTACAAAAAAGGTGTGTCACAGCAGGCAATTACCATCTCTATAAGCGAACCCGCAACCGCAATCTGTAAACAGTATAAAAGCGGGAAAGTACCGATGAATGCAAGAATGGAGAAAGCAAAGTTCTCAAGGCAGTTACATACGATGGTGGAAATGTTGTTACGAAACCACATGTGTCTGCCGCCGGTCTTTTCTTTAATCTTCTGATACAAAAGAACATCGCACCAGTTGGAGAGCACGAACATAAGACCCGAAGCCGCGGTGATACGAACGGACATGGCGAAGATACTCTTCATGCCCGCATCGACGGTATCATAAGCATTGGGAACAAAATGCTGTGTAAACTGCGCGATGATAATGTATGCCACCAAAGCGGCAGCGGCAATCTTAACAGCGTTTCTGCTGGCCTTGTCGCTGTATTTCTCATTAAGGATATCGGTTGCAAGATAAGTGGAAGCAAACATTACGTTGCCAAGCGCGGTGGAGATACCCGCAATATCAACCTGTTTGGAAACCTGAATATTGGCAAAAACAACCGCAATGGCCATCCAGGTATAAAGCCCCCACTTGCCAAAGAGCTTATCCATGATAAGTACGCCGGAAAAGCATACGATTAACTCAAAAATGCCCAAAAATAAATTCATTGAATCTAACCTCTTTCTGATAATTGCTCAGAGCGGGTCGGATACAATGAATCATAAAAAGAAAAAGCTCTGCGGGTAATTACGCAGAGCGACAGAATACACGGTAATCCAATCAGCCCTGGTTTTATTTAACGACAGGATGGTGCAAACGAACTGTCGATATAAATTAATTGATATATGTAAAGCACGTTGGTATAGTACACTTTTTAAAGTGAGGTGTCAATAGTAAAAAGAAAACTCTCGTTACCCGGTCGGGAAGCGAGAGTTTTTAATGCAATAAATGAGGGATAAGGCTTACAGACCTTCCACGTAGTCCACACCCTCGATGCCGCGGATGCTTTCAAAGAGCTGTTCATGGTTTCTTTTGACCTTGGACTTAAGGACCATGATGTAGGCATGCTTGCCTTCTTCGTAAGAAGATTCGGGTTCGGTTCTTACGTCGTCGATATCAAGCCCCATCTCGCGGACCTTGCGCATGAAGTCACCAAGATTCAGAGTCTTGTTAAGCTCTACATAGATTTCCACAACCCTCGATGTGTTACGCATCTGATTGTCCCAGCGATGCACGAGAGACAGTACAAAGAAAATGACTACGCCACAGAGAATACCGGCTTCGTATAAGCCTACACCGATTGCAAGTCCTACGGCGGCAGCAGCCCAGAGGCCGGCAGCAGTGGTAAGACCTTTAATCTGATTACGCCTCGTAACGACGATGGTACCTGCGCCTAAGAAACCGATACCGCTTACTACCTGAGCGCCCATTCTTACGGGGTCGCCGGTTTGAAATACCTGATTGACATATTGGTTGGTAAGCATTATGAGGCAGGAGCCTACGCACACCAGCATATATGTGCGTAAGCCGGCGGGCCTGTTCTTAAGACCTCTTTCAAGGCCCAGGATACCGCCTAAGAGTACTGCCACGACTATGCGTACAATTATAGCAAGATATGTAACTTCTCGTATTACCATTTGTATCCCCTCTTTCCCGTCGCGTATAACAACGGTTATGTATATACAATTATAACATATTTTTATAAATGATTGACAGAAAGAGGAATATAGTAAGAAACTTTTAAGGAATTTATTGATTTAACCGTGAGTATAGTCCCAAAGTACAGACTGTGATTGCATAACAGGGCAGCTCGGTGTTATAATGTCGCGGATGCGTCCCACATGCATTAAGAGTGCAAAGAAACCGGGCCACAAGAGGATTTATGAGTCACGAACGTTTGATAAGACTGTCTCAGAACAGGACAGTCCCCGATATATTTTTGAATGCTTTTATGGCCGCAGTCGCTTTGTTTGTAAACGGCTTCGGCGTATACCTTACCATGCACGCGGGAATTGGCGCGGCGCCCTGGGATGTGTTTAACCTCGGCCTTTCCAAAACCTTCGGAATACTCTACGGAACCGCTTCCATCGGGGTTTCCCTGACCATTCTTTTTATTGATATAATGTTGAAAGAACCCATTGGCCTCGCAATGTTCATAGATGCGGTTGTGGTGGGCAAGTCTGTGGATTTCTTTAACTATATTCATGTGGTTCCCGAGTGTAAGAGCCTTATTTCGAGTATAGTGGTGATGCTAATCGGACTGGTGATTATCGGTTATACCCAGTTTCTTTATATGAAAGCGTCCCTCGGCTGCGGCCCCAGAGACACGCTGCTTGTAGGTTTAAAAAGAAGACTTAAGAAGGTGCCCATCGGCCTTGTGAGCATCGGTCTTTTAAGCACCGCTACGCTGGCAGGCTTCCTTCTCGGCGGTCCTGTGGGTATCGGTACGATTATCTGCGCGCTTTGCCAGGGACCCATTATGCAGATGGCTTTCAAGAGCCTTTCTTTTGACGCAACATTAATCAAACACCAGAGCATTCCGGAGTCCATCAGGGTGATGGTGCACAAGGCTGCTTAAGGTTTCGGTAAAATAAAGGTGAGAACGGAATTATGATTAAAAAGACTATCATTTGCTTTATTATGACTGCCACGGTACTCATGGCTGCCTGCAACACCGCAAGCGTATCAAGCGACAGTGCATCGGTTACGACAAGCGTTGTGACTACAGAAACGACAACAGAAGAGAAGACCAAAGAAACCGTGAGCGATACGGAGACTTCTTCGGCATCAACCGAGACTTCGACAGAAGCATCCACCGAAACCTCCACGGAGACTTCAACAGAAACGGCAAGTGAATTCGGACCCGAAGAGGGCAAATACGACCGTACATATCTGACAGAAGAGGACGGCGTATACACATACAGACTGACCGACCGGGCTATCATTGAGAAGTATGACGAGCTATACGCGGATGCTTTTGCGGACACAATCAACTACAATGAATCCATAATGCAGGGCATGAGATATGTACCCGATTCCGGCGCGAAGGGTGAAGCGCATACACTTGTGTATCGGAAGTCTGAGAAAGAAGAATTCATAACCGTCGGTTCTGCGTATATACAGGAATACGGCTTTGACCTTTCTAATATAGGCTATACGTATGTTGACCTGGACAGCGACGGAACCTTCGAACTTATAATGGGTGTTCTCTATAAAGAAGAGTATACTTTGAAATATGGTTCGCCACGAATAGATCACATTTTCAGAGAATACGCATTGGTTGACGGCAAGGTTGTCAAAATCGGCGAAGGCGGAAACCGCTGGTGTCATTGGCTGGGTCACGACGGAGTAATATATGAAGACGGCGATAGCGGAGCTGCCGATTGGAGTCTGTCAAAAATGCGTTTTTCGGCTTCAGAAGCAGCCGGTGAAGAAGATGTGGACTGGGGCTTTCTAGGATTTGAAGAGTACGAGGTTATTGGCAGTATTGATGCCGTAGGCGTACACTTCAACGGTTCCGCTGAGGGCATTTATCACAGCACAGAGATACCTGAGGATGTTATAATTGAGTATGAAGAAGTTACCAGGTTATGGGATGAATGGGAGACAAGACAAATCTACATAGACTGGCTTAAAATGTCGGACTATATGAGAGGACATTCTTTTCCCAAAAATCTATTTTAAGAAATTTATCAATTTACCACAGAAAAGTGTTGACGTACTAAAGCAACACTGCTATAATCAGCCCATAAGATGTCCAAAGGCGGATGTTTCTACTGCTTTTGGGCATTTTCGTATAAAGAAATCTTGGAGAGACCCAATAAGGGAGCCGAAGGTGTAAGGTTATCTTTACCGATCTCTCAGGCAAAAGGACAGGAGAAGAAGAATGGACAATGTAATCACAAAAGTGACGGCGGTCAATGACGCTGTCAACAGCTTTGCATGGGGTTGGTTTGCAATCTGCATGTTGCTAGGTACAGGCCTTGTATGTACCTTAATCACAAAATGCTTTCAGGTATCACATCTTGGTCATTGGTGGAAGTCAACTATCGGTTCTTTATTTAAGAAGGACACTCATAAGAAAAAAGACCGTGGTTCCGTATCCCAGTTCCAGGCACTTTGTACCGCACTTGCGGCTACAATCGGAACCGGTAACATTGCGGGCGTTGCTGCAGCAATCTGCGTAGGTGGTCCCGGTGCGGTATTCTGGATGTGGATAGCGGCATTCCTCGGAATGATGACCAACTATTCGGAAAATATACTCGGTATTTACTATCGTCGTAAGAATAAAGACGGCGAGTGGTCCGGCGGTCCCATGTATTACTTAACAGACGGCCTCGGCGGATATAAAGGCTTTAAATATATCGGTAAGGTGCTTGCAGTAATCTTTGCAATCTTTGCGGCTCTTGCATCTTTCGGTATCGGTAACATGGGCCAGATTAACAAGATTACCCTTAACATCGAGTCGGCTTTCTTTGCTAACGTTGAAGCTCCCACATTACTCGGTGTAAGCGTAGTTAACTGGATAATCGGCGCGGTACTTCTCATAATCGGCGGATTTATCATTATCGGCGGCCTTCAGAGAATAGCTTCTTTTGCTGAGAGAGTTGTTCCCTTTATGGCTATCATATATGTAATCGGCTCGCTCATTATCATGTTTGCACACATTTCCACAATCGGCGCAATGTTTGCTTCAATCTTTAAGTTCGCTTTCGGAGCTAAGGCTATCGCGGGCGGTATTGCAGGTGAAGCGTTAAAGCTTGCTATCAAGAACGGTTGTAAGCGTGGTATCTTCTCTAACGAGGCAGGTCTCGGTTCCTCCGTTATGGTTCACTCGAACTCTAACGTTATCGAGCCCGTTAAGCAGGGTATGTGGGGAATCTTCGAAGTATTCGCAGATACCATGATTGTATGTACTATGACTGCTATCGTAGTATTAAGCTCCGGCATGATTGACCTTGCTACAGGCGCACCTGTAGAGGGCGTTAAGGATGCGACACTTGTTGCAACCGCTTTCGGTAACGTATTCGGTAAGCCGGGCGAGTGGTTCGTGGCTATCGCAGTGCTTCTTTTTGCATTCACTACGGTTATGGGCTGGTCACATTACGGCTCCAAAGCAGTTGAGTACCTCTTTGGTACCAAGGGCGCCAAGGTGTACAGAGTTATCTTCGTGCTTATGATTATCTCCGGCGCAATTATGACATCTTCACTTGCATGGGACATCTCCGATACCTTCAACGGTCTTATGATGATCCCCAACCTTATCGGTGTGCTGTCACTTACACCTATCGTAATCAAACTTACGAAGAACTACGTAGACAGAAACATCCGCGGTAAGGACGTTAAGCCTATGCTTTCCGCAATTCCCAAGGTTCAGGAAGAGATGGAAAGGAATCTTAAGGCACAGTAATATATATGCTAATGAGGGCGCTATTACTATGTAACAGCGCTCTTTTTTTATGTTCGGACGTAAAAAGAAAGGTTATAATGAATACAATGAGAAAAGGAGGACAGTATTATGTTTGATTTTAAATATTACACCCCTACAAAAGTTGTATTCGGCCGTAACACCGAGAGCAAGGTGGCAGACCTTATCAAGGAATTCGGCGGCACCAAGGTACTTATTCATTATGGCGGTGGCAGCGTAGTGCGTTCGGGCTTGTTAAAGCGCGTGACCGATACGCTTGATGCTGCAGGCATCAGCTATGTGACACTCGGAGGTGCGGTACCGAACCCTCACCTCGGTCTTGTATACGAAGGCATTGAACTTGTGAAGAAAGAAAAAGTAGATTTCCTGCTTGCGGTAGGCGGCGGCAGCGCTATCGACTCTGCCAAGGCTATCGGCTACGGTGTGGCTAATGACGGCGACGTGTGGGACTTCTATGACTATAAGAGAACCGCTGAAGGATGCTTACCTTTAGGCGTAATACTTACCATTGCGGCTACAGGAAGCGAGATGAGCGATTCTTCGGTTATTACCAAGGAAGAAGGACTTGTTAAGCGTGGCTACAGCAGTGACTTCGGTCGTCCGAGATTCGCCATCATGAATCCCGAGCTTACCATGACACTTCCCGATTATCAGACCGCTTGCGGATGCACCGATATTATGATGCATACCATGGAGAGATACTTTACAAACGGCGGCAACATGGAGCTTACCGATGCTCTTGCCGAAGGTCGTCTTAAGACAGTTAAGAAGAACGCAGTAATCTTAAGAGACGACCCTAAGAACTACGATGCCAGAGCTGAGGTAATGTGGGCAGGAAGCCTTGCTCACAACGGCCTTACCGGTTGCGGTAACGACGGCGGTGACTGGATGACTCATAAGCTTGAGCACGAGCTCGGCGGACTCTATGACGTAGCTCACGGCGCAGGCCTCGCAGCTATCTGGGGAAGCTGGGCAAGATACGTATACAAGGACTGCTTACATCGCTTTAAGAAGTTTGCCCTTAACGTTATGGAAGTTGAGAACAAGGGAACCGATGAGGAAATCGCTCTTCGCGGTATCGAGGCTATGGAAGACTTCTACAGAAGCATCAACATGCCTACCAACCTTCGCGAGTTAGGCGTTAAGGCTACCGACGAAGACCTTGTTACCATGGCTCACAAGTGTGCTGTCGGCGTAGACGGCGGTAAGGGTTCTGCCAAGTTCTTAAGAGAAGAAGATATGCTTGCCATTTTCCGCGCAAGTATGTAATACAGTGAATAATTAAGTGGGCGTCACTGCGGCGGCAGTGGCGCTCTTTCTATGTGTTTATAGTGCATTACGGCACCAGTAATAATTGCATAAAATGATTCATTAATCTCGAACTGTTATACTCTAAGGAAGGAAAGCGCAAAACATCCGCATCAGACTGCGATAATTATCGTTATGCCTGACAGGAGGCCGTACATGTGGAACTATAGCTTCGAACTCCCATTAGTACTTATATTGGGAATCATCCTGGCT
Organism: Lachnospiraceae bacterium; assembly: GCA_017544835.1. Classification (GTDB taxonomy): domain Bacteria; phylum Bacillota; class Clostridia; order Lachnospirales; family Lachnospiraceae; genus UBA1258. The sequence goes on from JAFYDI010000114.1 coordinate 44,949, forward strand.
TTCTTCTTCTCGCGCCCGAGGCTGGGCTTAAGAAGAAGTCGCGTGTTTTTAAACTTAATTATAATTGAGACGCTGACCATCTTAACAGACCTTTTGGCATCTTCGGTGGACAATAATTACGCAGATTATGCCATCGAAACGGTAAAGGTAGTCAACGCGCTTTATTTTGTTGCGTTCTTTACAAGAGCGTACATTCTATATCTTTTAGCGGCTACCGTTATGAAGGATACGTTAGAGAAAGATTCGGCCTTAAGAATCTTAATCAGACTTCCCATGCATATCGGTGTCATTCTGGTGCTTGTATCCATGTTCTTTGGCTCATGGGAGTTTACGAACGTAATATACTATGCCGACGGATACGGGTACCATTCGGGAAAACTCTATAATCTTGTTTATGTTGCAGGATTCTATTACATTATGTTGTCCTTTATATCACTGTTTTTGTATAGGCGAAGACTCGGAAGAAGACGTGAAAAAATCAGCATGTTCTTTTACAATCTGATAATACTTACGGCGCTGATAATGAGACTGGCGATGCCAAGTTTCCTGGTTATGGACACGTTTGTGTTCATGGCGATTCTTGTAGTGTTCCTGGCATTTGAGAATCCCGAGTATTATCTTGAACTAAAGGGAGTTACCTTTAACAGTCTTGCTTTTAACGAACATCTTGAAGAAAACATTTCAAACCTTAAAGAACTTCCTCTCAGTGTGGTCATATACAACTATCACGAAATGCGTGAAGTGTACGGATATATGCAGATGCAGGCGGGACTTATTATTATAGGCAGGTACCTAAAGCAGCTGTTTATCGGGGCTAAGGTATTCTACTTCAGAAACGGTCGATTTATAGTTCTTACAGATAAAGGGACAGACCTTAGTGAGAAAGTGCAGGAGATTACGGAACGATTTAAGCGTCCGTTGCGTTCGGCGGAAACTGAATTGTATCTTTCGGTCGGCATCGCATTATTTGACATGGCCAAGACAGAGTATAGTGCCGAAACCATTACAAGTACTATGATGAATGCAATGGACCGGGTTGGAAAGACCGGAAACATTACCACTTTTACAGAAGAATTCTTAAGCCAGACGGAAAAAGAAAAATACGTTAAAAAATGTATCGAAAACGCACTTGAAAACAGAAGTCTTGAACTGTACTTACAGCCCATAGTCGATTCAAAGACGGGTAAAACTGTAGGTGCGGAGGCACTTTCACGAATAAAGGACCTTGACGGTAAGATTATCCCGCCCGGAATCTTCATTCCGATAGCAGAGAACAGCGGACGAATCAATGAACTTGGCGAACTGGTATTTGAAAAGGCTTGCGAGTTTATAAGTGAAACGGACACACATTCTATGGATATAGAGTGGATTAACGTTAACTTATCGCCCGCTCAGTTTGTGCGAACCGACCTTGCCGAGCGCTACTCTGCGATAATAGACAAATACGAGCTTTCTCCCGACAAGGTTCACCTTGAGATTACCGAAGGCTGTATGATTGATGATGCGTTCCTGCAGAAGCAAATGAATTCAATGACAGAAAGCGGATTTAAATTCGTGCTTGATGACTACGGAACCGGATACTCTAATTTGTCGCGTCTTAAGAAGTGCCCGTTTATCAACATAAAGCTTGATATGAGCATCGTGTGGGACTATTGCAAAGAACCTGAGGAGATTCTTCCCAACATGATTCAGGCCTTTAAGCACATGGGCTTTAAAATCACGGCAGAAGGCGTGGAAAATCTTGAAATGGCCGATATCATGAAGAGCATCGGCTGTGACTTACTGCAAGGATATTATTATTCAAAGCCCATACCGCAGGATGAGTTCGTTGAGAAATACAGCAAGACCTGACAGTAAAATAAAGTGTATTAACTTGTTAAGAAAGACGTGTTACGGCACGTCTTTTTTGTGTTTTGACTTCTGCAAGGGTATACGCGATTATGGTATAATCCTATAAGAATCATACATGAACGTTCATGTATATAAGGGGGTTATAATTTTATATGAGTAATATTTCCAAATCTGCAGGTACCAGAATCACGGCTATTATTCTAAGCTGTGTTCTGGGACTGTCTACGGTTGCGTGTGGCAAGGAAAACACATCGGTGATATCAGCTTCCGAAAGTACGGAGGCGTCGATTTCAGAAACAACGGTTTCATCGGTCGATGAGCCGGTAACCTCAGGTAAAATTGATGATAACGGCAAGCCTATATGGGACTTTGATGAGTTTGTGAATACTGAGTGGAAAAAAAGTCAGATAGGCAAATTGAAACTGACGGGAGCAGCTTATTCATGTGCAACGTATGATGATAATCTGGTTATAAAAAAGCGACTTAAAGACATTCTTGCCAATACTGACATTTCGGGGCTTAGTTCGGACGATGATTTATATAAGGCAGCTACCTTCTATAGGCAGATAGTGGATTACAGTGACCGTGATAAGCGCATCGACACGATAGAAACGTATCTTGCACCCATTAACAAGATTAAAGATTTAAATAGTCTTTATGAGTATTACAAAACACCTGAGAGTGTTATTTTTAACGGGGTGTTGGCCATGGAGGTAAACACGGACCAAAACGGATACTATTCGCTTTACTTTACGCCGAATGACCTTACATCTACGATTGAGGGATATATTGCCGTGGTTGATGTGACATCTGTAAATTCGTACGGACAGCAGTTCTTATCGTTTATGGAGCAGCTTGGATATTCGGAGAGCAGGACGCGGGAGATACTAAAAAACGCTGCTTTTGTTTCAAGCATAATCGCCACCTACCATAACAGCTCTGAGAATGACGGAAACCTGTATTATTATAATGCATATAAGTTCGAAAAAATGGGCGTGACAATGCCGTTGTTTGAAATTCTTAAAGCCCGGGGATTTGAAGGAACCAACGATACGATACTTGCAGAGAAGAGTGTTGCAACGTACTTAAACAGCCTTTTTGCAGAAGAAAATGTCGAAGCTTTAAGAGACTATATGTTATTTGCAGCATTCACCATATTGAGCCCGATTGCTATTTATGAAGATAAAGAGGCAAGCGCATATTCGGAGTTTGGCTCCTATATTGTGGCTGTCAACTTTGCGGAATGTCTGGCCCGTGAATATATCTCACGGTATTATAGCGAAAAGATGAAGGATGACATTGCCAATATGACCCACGAAGTGACCGGGGCGGCTCAGGAACTTATTAATAGCATCGAATGGCTAAGTACCGGAGACAGGGAAGCGGCCAAGCGAAAAATCTGGGTCATGGATGAAGTCCTTGGTGAGTTTGAAGTGTACAATGACATGTCGGATGTGACACTTACCGATAATGTCGTGGATAATTATACTGCCATTCTGATAGACAGAATGCGCTTTAATTACGCGCAGACACTTACGGAGGATGATGACAGAAAGCTATACAGAGGCAACCTTTTTGAAATAGACGGAAGGTCATATCCCGAACTTAATGTTGTGCATATATCTATCGGAATGCTAGACCGTGTAGCGGATGACAATATGCCTTATGAGGAGAAGCTTGCCCGATACGGCTCATGCCTTGCGCATGAAATCGGTCACGCTTACGATCCTGTGTACATTGATTATGGTGCACACGGCATCTATGAACCCTGGATGAGTGACAAATGCAGGGAAGAGTACGACTCAAGAGTTCAGAGTATCGTGGAGTTCTTCGAAGGCTACGAAGTTGATAATGGCGGTAAGGTAGACGGTAACCGCGTTAAAGCAGAAACCTTCGCAGACCTGATGTCTGTCCGGGTATGCTTAAACATTCTTGAAACGCATGAGAATCCTGATTATGATACATTTTTCAGAGCATATGCCGCCGAGAAGGCTATGTACTTCGAAGAAGCGGGCCTTGAGACAGTACTAAACGACGAGCACCTTCCGGGCAAGGCACGAATCAACGGTATACTCGGACAGTTTGATAAGTTCTATGAAGTTTATGACATCGATGAGAACAGTCCTTACTTCGTACCGAAAGATAAGAGAATAAAGATGTTCTGGGAGTAATTACAGGGCTGAGGAATGGTATCACTCCTCGGCCTTTTCCATTATCATGTCTGAAAGTGCGTAGGGAAGAAGGTCTTCGGGCTTGGTGGAGGGATTGAGCCATTCGTCGATTTTGTCCTCGGGAAGCATGAGTGGCATGCGGTCGTGGATGGTGCTCATCTCGACGGTGGGCTCTCTGGTGAGGACTACAAAGACGGGGTAACCGTTCTCGATGCGGTATAGACCGCAAAGCCAGGTGACGGTGTAACCGGTGGGCTGGATTGAGAACTTATCGCCGGTTTTCTCCTTGCCGTCCGCACTTTTAAAGTGTTGCCATTCAAAGTAGTAAGAGGCGGGGATAATACAGCGCTGATATTGCCAGGAATCGCGAAACGTAGGCTTCTCACCCGCAGTCTCCACGCGGGCATTAAAGAGGGTGCGCTTGTTGTCGCCGGTTAAATAGCCCCATTGCATGGGGTATACGGTCTTAACTCCCTTTTGATTGGGAGCAAGGACGGGAACGATATCTGTAGGGCGCACTTCGCCGTCTGTGACGATGGGGCGTCCGTGAGTCTCTATAAAGCGGGATGCCAATACGGAGCGGTAGACTTCTTCAACTATTTCCTTAAGTTCGGGTAAATCTTTCTCAAGAGCATATCTGGTACACATGTATGTCTCTCCTATAAGCCATCGTCGACAGAATCTGAATAATCCTCGCTGTAAGCGTCGGTAATGCTTTGCTCGGTCTTTGAAAGCTCTTCGTCAAAGCCCTTAAGGGCATCGAAAGGATTAAATATCTTGGCCCGTTTGGAACAGTCCATGGACGGGTGTTTAAAAGAAAAGGGGTCGTCCTTGCCATGCTTGGGCTTGCCTTTTTCGTAAACCTTGCTGTATTTGAAAGAGGGAGAGGATGAAGCGGAACCTGAAATATTATTCATGATAATCCTCCGGTGAGTAAACAGACCGGAGGATTCTTAAGCTTTGTGACCTCCGATCTGATTGTTGCGTTGTATGGTGGTGGCGCCTTCCAAAAGGTTCATGCCCTTAATAAGGGCATTGGAGCCGTATCTGGTACGAACGTCCAAGAGTGCGGCATGAAGCTGCTTCTCTTTATTAAGTGCATCGTAATCCGTGAATAAATCAAGCTGATACATTCCGTTATCGGATGAGACCTCACAGGCACATACACCGAGTCGCCTGAAGAGTATACGGCGGTCGCACTTATGCTTGACATCCGCCATAATCAGGTCACTTACATATTTAGAGGTGTTGGTGGCGGAAGGTAACCTTACGGTGCCGCCGGAGTGCGCGGGGTGGAGCCTTCCGTACCAGTCTATCGCAAGTCTTCCGTCGTAGCCGGGGCAGTACTCAAGACTCTTATAATCATAACTTACCCACCAGGTGAACTTATCGGAGACAAGATTCTTCCTGTATAGGTCGGAACAAAGAACATCTATCATCTCACGAAGCACAAGACAGGCCTCATCGTACTTGTAAGGGCGGGGGAGTACCTGACCGTTGGAGAGGGAATTGTTGTCACTCTTATAGTGCTTGATATCGTACATGGTGACGGGCTCTATGCCCCAGGCGTGGTCGATTAAAATCTCGGCATCGATACCGAAAGTCTTATAGAACCATTCCTCATCCCACTGGGTACGCTCGGCAATGTCGCCCATGGTATACATGTGATTGCTCTCAAGCCTTAAGGCCTTACCGTGACCAATCTGCCAGAAATCCGTAAGAGGACGATGGTCCCACAAAAGGCGTTTGTAGGAGTCCTCCGTAAGGGAGGCAATGCGGACGCCGTCCTTATCGGCAGGGCATTTCTTGGCAACTATGTCCATGGCAACCTTGGCAAGATAGAGATTGGTGCCGATGCCGACGGTAGCGGTGATGCCGGTACACTTAAGGACATCCCTTATCATCGTAAGTGCCATAACATGAGCAGGAAGTTTATCCGCCTTACGGGCCTCATCTTCGTAAAAGTGAAGATAAGGGGTACAGTCGATAAAGCACTCATCTATGCTGTATACGTGGACATCCTCGGGAGATACATACTTAAGATATATTCCGTAAATCCGGGCAGAGACCTTCTCATACTCGGCCATACGGGGAACCGCAGTAATATATAAAACCTTGGTATTGTGCAGCTTCTCATACTTGCAAATCGCCTGCTTGGCTTCAAATAAGCGGGGGCGGCTCGGAACACCGATTGCCTTAAGAGCGGGAGATACCGCAAGGCAGATGGTCTGATCCGACCTGCTTGAATCGGCTACCAAGAGATTAGCCTTCAAAGGGTCTAGTCCCCTTGCCACACATTCCACAGATGCGTAGAAACTCTTCATGTCTATGGCAATGTAAGAGTGTCGGGCAAATTCCGCGCCCGAATCGGTATGTATGTCGCTCATGGTATAGTCAGATACTGACGGCGTCGGGTAAGAGCGCGCGGTCGTCTATATAGTAGTCGCAGGTAATCTTGCGGGAATTGTTGCCGTAGAGAGCGATAACCTCGGGGAGGTTATCGTTCACGGCGTCAAAGGTGAGTTTCTGGTCGGTGCACCAGGCAATGGCCTTATCGAGGGCCTCGCCGGCGCGACACGTCCAAAGGATTAATTTATTGCCATCGGCGCGCCAATGTCGTAAGTACTCAATGAGAGGAGTGTTGGGAGCGCCGAGTTCCGGCCATGAGCTGTAGCAGAGAGTGCCGTCAAAATCGACGGCTATAATCTTGTATTGTTCGTTCATGACGGTACCTCCTTATCTGTATCGACGAACAAATGTTCTCGAATGTGTGTTCTTAATATAGCACCATAAAAATAAAAAATCAATGCTTTTTTAAAAATTTCTTTTGCCAAAAAGTAGTATGATAAAAGTCGTAAAAAATTTTTCTGAAATTATGTCACCTTTCCCTTGACCCAATCATATATAGTGTGTAAGGCCATTCGCGAAGACCTGTTGTTATCACATCTAGGAGGACAACAAATGAATCAGGAAGAAAGGAATGTAAGCCTGGAGCGTGCCATAGAAAACTACAGTAACATGCTCTACAAAATATGCTTCGTAATCCTTAAAGACGAGCAGGATACGAAGGATGTATTGCAGGAGACTTTTCTTACATATATGACAAAGCGCCCCAAGTTTTATTCCGAAGAGCATAAGAAAGCTTGGCTTATCAAAGTATCACAGAATAAATGTAAAGAATTCTTACGATTCCACAAAAAGCATGCCGCAGTCCCTCTTGAGGAGGTGGAGGAAAGCATCGGAATCACAAAAGGACTCGGATTCGAGGACAGAGAAAAGCTAAATCTTATCTGGAATTTAAACGTTAAACTAAAAACGGTGGTAATTCTCTATTATGTGGAGGGCTATTCCGTTAAGGAAATATCAGCCATCTTAAACATATCGGAGGTTGCCGTGAAGAAGCGCCTGCAAAGAGCAAGAGAGACGCTTTCCGAGCTTGGCAGGGCTTATGATGGAGGTTTAGTCTGTGAGTAGAAGGGATTTTAATAAAGATTTATTTTCAAACATTGAGATTACACAAGATATAAAGAACGAAATATACGAAAACTGCAGAAGAGGCCAAAGAACAAGCGACTTAAGATTCAGGTACTCGGGAGTAATCACCGCACTGATTGTCATACTCATATTCGGATGCACCGGAGCGGGCTCTTACGCTTATTACAGAAGCGTTCAGTCACGCATGGAGGCTATGCAGCCGGAAGAGATTAAAGAGTATGCGCTCGACCTTGATAACGACACAAGCGTGACCATTGACGGTGCCTACAGCAGAAGGCTTACCGACGAAGAGTCACTTCGCGTAGCCGAACTCGAAAGAAAGTACAACGCCGAAGGCGAATTCCCCGAAGGCGAAGTTAAGCGCGTTGCCACCCTCGCCGAGTGGGACGGAGAGTCCGTATGCTACGTCGAGGAAGACCATAAGCTTCACTTGCCAGACAAGATGACTGACGAGCAGCTGCTTCTTTTTATAGACTATCAGACCAAAAAAGACTATGTCATGAAACAGGAAGTCGAGGAAATGTGGGAAGAAGAAGGCGTCGACACCCCTTCACCCTACGTAGATGTTGAGAACATCACTGAGGCCGAACTAATAGAGATGAGTCGCGAACCCCTCGAGAAACTCTTCGGCAAGGGTACCATAGAAGGCTGGGAACCCGTAGTTCAGGCCTTCAAGCCCTCAGCCGCCTACCCCGAGGATGGTACCGACCACGACATGTACAACGTAATCTGGAATCAGGCCGGCGGATCGTCCTACAGCACCGATTATATCGTAGTCTTTAACATGAATGACTTGTCGTTAATAGGCGTTGCAGTCCGCGGCAAAGAGCACTGGGCAGGCCTTAAGAGCTTCACCGATGCCGAAGCCGCAGCCAAGGTTGAGACCGACCTTCCCAAGGTATGCGCCGAAATTGAGCGCCTCTACGGCTACAAGAACTATGACAGCGAGCGCCACGAAGTCTACTATGACTACACCGATCCCGGTGAAAACGACGCAAGACAGACCCGCTATGTATTTACATTCGGTAACAAGACCGTAGACGTAATGTGGGACTTAGGCGACGAGAAACTTGCTTCAGTAGAGTTTTTCGACGAATAATTTAACTTGCCCAACCAACTTAATTACATAATTCTTAAGAAAGCCCTCGGTGTCCCCGCACCGGGGGTTTTCGTGTGCTATAATAAACCTTAGGCACAATCGGAGGCAGTAAAAGAATGAAATCACTTTTAATCAAAGACACCACAAGAGCGGAGCGCGAAGCCATAGTGGCTGAGTCCCTTGGCAACATCTCCGGCGCATGTGACGGCTGCGCCGCCGGTGTCGCAGAAATGTACCAGGACTACATCGACGGTAAGAAAGAAATCCGCGACATCAACATGGAATACCGCGCACGCTACATTTCGGGCATGGAAGTGCCTGAAAAATCAGGGTGTCCCATGCAGTGAATCGGCTGTAAGCCGAACTATATAACCGAACGTGCAAACAAGCGCGTTTCAAGGTTCCGAGAGCTAGGGGACAGGAGGAAAAATGAAAATCAAACCAAACTATTTTGGAATTATATTCGGAATTGTAGTCATAGTGTCGTTCTTTATGCCATTCACCACCATCAGAGCCAAAGGAGAAGTTCTCAAATTCTCTCTGCCGGATTCATATGACAGGATGATGATTTTTGCACTTGTAGGTGTGGTAATTGTCGGTATGATATTTGCCGCAATCGGAAGAGGGGGCTATTGCATAGTGCCGGTGGCACTGTCGGCGGCGCTTTGGACTTATGTTGTGACAACAATGGCAAAGAACCGTGCCGGAATCGGTTCTTCCAATCTCGTCAAAATGATTATGAAAAACGGCATAGGATATTACATGCTTATCGCAGGTGCAGTCGGGCTGATTCTTGTGGGCGTGATTGATATTATAGTTAAGGGAAGGCAGAAAGCGGAAGGCGTCGTGGATTAAGTTGTAACGGCTTATATAATGATTTGTGAAGGACTCACGGATGGTGGGCCCTTTTTTGACCTCTTGACAATTAGAATTGCATGCAATATAATAGCACACAAAGCGACGCAACAAGGAGGCATCATATGAAACAGATTTCGGTATTCAGAAAGCGTCTCAGTTACGTTTTGAAGACTATAGTGATTCTTTCCGCGCTAATCGGTACTTTCTTAAGTGCTTTTGCAGGCAGAAAGGCATTTATGGGCGGAAGTACCGTATTTATGTACTTTACAATACAGTCTAATATTCTGATAGCGATACTAAGCGCTATAGGTTGTTTCCTTTTATGGCAAAAGAAAACACCTTCTAAGGCATGGTACGTAATCAAGTTCGTAGGAACCGTAGCGATTACGCTTACAGGTGTGGTATTCGTGGTAGTGCTTGCACCGACTCTGGGAGTGCATGCCTGGAATGTGCAGAATACACTTACGCATGTAGTGGTGCCGGTGGCGGCGGTGATTGATTTCTTTGTAACGGCTTCGGGCGCGGACATCGGTAAGAAGAATGTGTTCTATGTGGTCATTCCGCCGATACTCTACGCAATTTATGCAGGCATCGGATACGTACAGGGCTGGGAATTCGCGGCAGGGCTTAATTACCCTTACTTTTTCTTAAACTGGGGAAGCCCGGCGGGAGCTTTCGGATTTACAAACGAGATGCCATTTATGGGTTGCGCGTGGTGGATTCTGGCGCTGCTTGTTTTTTTGATTATCATAGGGTACTGTTATCTTGCGGTTGCCGACAGCATCGGACGCAGGATAGGTGCCGACGCTAATGAGGAGTAACGATTATGGACAGTAAATTCGATATTCAGGCATATATGACTGCGGGTGTGGAGCGCGTGGTCAAGGATGCGTTAAAAGCTACTTTCAGGGATCCGAGAGAAAGTGCATACATGCTTAAATTTGCCGCAACAAGCAAGAAGGCTTCGGCAAGACGTGCAAAGAGCGAGGCGGAAGGAACGCACATACCGCCGTTTCTTATTGCGAGTATTACATCCAAGTGCAATCTTCGCTGCGCCGGATGCTACTCAAGATCCAACCACGCCACGGAAGACTGCGCGGCTCATGACCAGCTTGAGGCCGGGGAATGGAGTAAGATTTTTGACGAAGCGGACGAGCTTGGCATCAGCTTCATTCTTCTTGCAGGCGGCGAGCCCATGATCAGAAGAGATGTCATAGAGGCTGCGGGAGAGAGAGAAAACATTCTTTTTCCGATATTTACAAACGGCGTATTCATAGATGATAAGTACTTTGAACTCTTCGACAGACATCGTAACCTGATACCCATCATGAGTATCGAGGGCGGACGTGAGTCTACCGATGCGCGCCGCGGCAAGGGCATTTATGACAGGCTCATTGCCAACATGGACAAGTTCAAGGAAAAGAGTCTTATCTACGGCTGCTCGGTTACGGTCACAACCGAGAACATTAAAGACGTGGTATCGCCTGAGTTTATCGCAACTCTTCGCGACCGCGGATGCAAGGCCGTAATATACGTTGAATACGTTCCGGTAACCGAAGAAAGCCGCGAACTTGCCATCGGTGATGACGAAAGAAACTATTTTTCGGGCGAACTTGCCCGTCTTCGCGAGGAAGAACCTGAGATGGTATTTGTTTCTTTCCCGGGAGACGAGAAAAGCTCAGGCGGCTGTATCGCAGCGGGCAGAGGCTTCTTTCACATTAACTCCCACGGCGGTGCGGAACCTTGTCCGTTCTCGCCTTACTCGGACATTAACGTGCGGGAGACTTCACTTCGCGAGGCCATTGAATCCAAACTTTTCAAGGCTTTGCAGTCAGGCGGAGTACTCGCGGATGACCACAACGGTGGGTGTGTCCTCTTTGAGAAAAGAGAGCTTGTGGAAGCGCTGTTAGGATAAAGTGAATATAGTTTAAACCGTTATAAAGGGCAGAGAGCGATATCTCTGCCCTTTTAATTTGTTCCGAGGGCAAAGAAGAAAGGAACTATCCGGGGATAACATGGCGCGCGGAAATATATCTTATTAAGAAAGTGGGGAGAGATTATTTTGTGAAAAGAATTATTTATTGGCTAAAACGAGGAATGAGAATTAGGGAGAAACGGTGTGGAAGTACCGGAGAAGAGCGGCTGCCCGATGGAGTAGGCAGCGGATGGCAGAGAACCATTTTTAACAAACTGGCAAGAAAGAACCTTTTTAGGGCCGTTTGAACCCTAAAGAGGTTCTTTTTATGTTCATTCGTCCAAAATAGCCTCTATATTTTCAAAACTTATATTTGATAGGATGAAGCCATAATGAGCAAGGGGTTTGATTTATGAACGCAGATAAAGAAAACATTTTAAAAAGTAAAGATGCGGAACTTATAAAAGTTGTTCCGACACAAAGGCAGCTGTTACACCAGCAGATGGAGTTTTATGCTTTTGTACATTTTACCGTTAACACATTTACCGGCAGGGAATGGGGCGACGGTACGGAATCGCCGGAAATTTTTAATCCGACGGAATTTGATGCCGATCAATGGGTCAATGCCATACAGGAAGCGGGTATGAGCGGTCTGATACTTACCTGTAAGCATCACGACGGTTTTTGCCTGTGGCCCAGTAAATACACCAAGCATACCATAGAGTACAGCCCTTTTAGAAACGGTAAGGGCGATATTGTGGGAGATGTGGCAAAGGCCTGCAAAAAGGCAGGTATAGCCTTCGGTGTATACCTATCCCCCTGGGACCGAAACAGTGCGTTGTACGGAAAAGGCAGAGAATACGATGATTTTTTCATACATCAACTTGAAGAGCTTCTGACACAGTACGGTGAGATATTCGCGGTGTGGTTTGACGGGGCCTGCGGTGAAGGGCCAAACGGCAAAAAGCAGTATTACGATTGGGACAGATATTACGAAACCATCAGGAGACTTCAGCCGAATGCCAATATTTCGGTATGCGGTCCGGACGTAAGGTGGTGCGGTAACGAGGCGGGTCATACAAGGCAGTCTGAGTGGAGTGTGGTGCCTAAGCGTACCGCAGACACAGAGAAGATTGCCGCAGCAAGCCAGCACACCGATGATAACAGATTCAGAGAAAGAAAGATCAGTGCCTCGGATGAAGACCTTGGAAGCAGGGAAGTGCTTAAGGATGAGAAAGAATTCATCTGGTACCCGGCCGAGGTTAACACATCCATAAGACCGGGGTGGTTCTATCATGACTTTGAGGATGATAAGGTTAAGCCTCTTAAAGAACTTATCTATGTATATGAGCATTCTGTAGGTGGTAACGCAACATTTCTGCTTAATATACCTCCGTCGCCAAAAGGCCTGCTGCATCAAAACGATGTAGCTCGCCTCAGGCAACTTGGTGACTACTTAAGGCTTGAGTATGCAGACAACAAAATATCCGATAAATGGGGGGTTACCATTTGTGCGGATTACTCAGAAGCGGGTCACGGGGCTGAGAACGTTAAGTGCGACGATTACGGCACATACTTTAAGACCGGGGACGGACAGCGTGAATGTACACTCACATTTACATGGCCGGAGGAAATCAGGGCCGGGCACCTTGTGCTGAAAGAAAACATATTGCTCAGTCAAAGGGTAGAGTCCTTTGAGGTCATTGCCGCAGGAAACGATGGCAGGGAAGAAATAATCGGGCGAGGAACCGTCATAGGCTATAAGAAGATTGTTTCATTCGGCGAAAGAAGCATTAAAACCCTTAAGGTAAAGATTACGGATTCCAGGGTTTCACCGACGCTTTCTTTTGCAGGCCTGTATTAATAAGGGGGCAAGAAGGCATTTATGAAGGTTAAAAAACAAAAACGATATATTCAGTTATATCTCTTAATGGCTATACCGTTTGTGTTTGTGGTGATTTTTAACTATGTGCCTATGTTCGGAATCACGCTTGCATTCAAGGATTACAGCATCAGGAAAGGAATTATTGCAAGCCCGTGGGCCGGATTTAAGTACTTCAGACAATTGTTTACAATCCCCATCTTTCCTACAATTCTCAAAAACACGATAGTATTAAGTCTTGCGGGACTTATCATAGGCTTTCCGTTTCCGATACTTCTGGCACTTTGCTTTAACGAAGTAAAAAGAGCAAGGGTCAAAAAGTTCTTACAGACGCTTACATTTGCACCGTACTTTATTTCTACGGTAGTGGTGGTCAGCATTCTTTTTCAGATGTTTTCGTACCGCTATGGGGTTGTCAATTCGGTGATTAAGTTTTTCGGGGGTTCGGCCGTGAACTTCTGGGGAGAGGGGGGCTTCTTTAGGCCCGTATACATATTGTCCGGAATCTGGCAGACCGCGGGGTACAGTTCAATCCTTTATATTGCGGCGCTATCGTCTGTTGATACTTCTTTGTATGAGGCGGCAGCTATAGACGGAGCCACCAGATTTCAAAAGGTCCTGCATGTGGACATACCCTGCATATTGCCTACCATAGTCATTTCGCTGGTGCTAAGCGCAGGCAATATCTTAAGTATCGGCTTTGAAAAGGTATATCTTATGCAGAATCCGGCCAATTATACCACATCCGAAATCATAGCAACCTACGTATACAAAACGGGTATTGAACAGGCACAGTTCAGTTTTTCAACGGCTGTGGGACTGTTTAATTCAGTAGTTAACTGCATAGTACTTTTGATAGTTAACAAGGTGGCTGACAAGATAAGCGGAACCAGTTTGTTTTAGGGGAGGGGTAGAATATGGGCTTAGCAGCAAGAAGAGGTATGAAGATATCGGGGCGAGACAAAATCTTTCTTGGGATAGTATATCTTTTTCTGGGGATATTTGTGATAAGCATTCTTTATCCTTTGATTTATGTGGTGAGCTGTTCTTTTTCGTCCCCCGAAGCGCTCATGCAGGGACGGGTGGTATTGCTGCCGGTGAATCCCGGACTTCAAGGCTATAAGACGGTGTTTCAGAATGCCAAAATCTGGCTTGGATACAAAAACACCATTATATATACGGCAGTGGGTACCCTGATAGGTACCATGTTAACGATTACGGCAGCGTATGTTCTTTCAAGAAGGGAATTTCCGGCAAGGAACTTTGTGACACTTATTTTTACCATAACAATGTTTTTTGGCGGCGGTACCATTCCTACGTACCTCTGGATTAAGAACCTGCATATGCTTAATACAATCTGGGCAATAGTGCTGCCGGGAGCCGTTAGTGCGTGGCTTGTATTTGTGGGTAAGACATTTATACGCTCCAGTATTCCGGAGGAACTTTTTGAGGCAACGTGCCTTGACGGCGGAAGCTATATTCAGTTTTTTACAAAGGTCATCTTACCGCTTGCAAAGCCCATACTTGCGGTGGTTGCGCTTAACTACGCCATCGGACTTTGGAACTCTTATTATAGCGCGCTTATCTACATGAGCGATGCAGGCAAATATCCGCTTCAGATAATCCTAAGGGATATTCTGATTCAGAATCAGGTGGACCTTACCAAAGCCGCGACTCTGGATATCAATTCCCAGCAGCACAAGCAATATCTGTCGGAACTTTTAAAGTATTCCCTCATTATTGTATCGAGTGCGCCGATGCTGGCAGTATATCCGTTCATACAAAAGTATTTCATCAAAGGCGTAATGATAGGCGCCGTAAAGGGGTGAACAGCAGACTTCCGTCTGTTCAAATATGCTATATAATAATATAGGAGGATTACAATGAGAAAGAAAAAAGTTTTAGCTGCCATCCTGGCTATGGCCATGACGCTGTCAATGGCAGGATGCGGTTCGGATGCGCAAACCGGGTTAAGTTCCGAGACTAAGTCCGTTACATCCGAAACCACCGAAAGCAATACGGAAAAAGTCAAGCTTTCCGTATTCATTCCGCAGGGAAGTGATGTGGTGGACATTAATGAGAATCAGGTGTTTTTGGACCTAAAGCAGGCGACGGGATATGATATCGACCTGATACTCGTGCCAAGCGACGATGCAACGGAAAAGTTGAATCTGCTCCTTGCAAGCGGTGAGTATCCCGATGTCATCATGGGTTCCTACTTTAGCAATCAGGACCTTGAAAAGTATGGAGTGGAAGAAAAAATATTCATTCCGCTTAACGATCTTATTAAAGAAAACTGCCCCAATATCTGTGAAAGATTTAAGGAGCATCCCAACTGGGAAGAAAACATGAAGCGTTCCGACGGAAATATTTACGGTATTCCTTCGGTTGATTCAAGCGGTGTGGGCCACGTAAACTGTTCCTATAAGATGTGGATAAATGAAGACTGGCTTAATAAGCTTGGATTAAAGATGCCTGCTACGACAGAAGAGTTTAAGCAGGTACTTAAGGCATTTAAGACTCAGGACCCTAACGGTAACGGTATAGCTGATGAGATTCCGCTTTCGGGCGCCATCAATTCATGGAACAGTGATCCTTACCTCTTCCTGCTTAATGCATTTGGCTATTTTACCACCGACTACTATTACCTTAAGAATGACAAAATCTGCTCAATCCTTGATCAGGATTACATTAAAGAGGGCTTAAGGTATATGAACGATCTTTATTCCGAAGGTCTTATCGATATTGCTGCTTTTACACAGAATTTTGACCAGCTTAATGCAATCGGCAACAATGCAGACATTGATATCCTGGGCGCAGCGGGAGCCGGTCACGTCGGAATGATTGTAGACACAAGCAACTCCGAAAGATACAGAAAATACGCAATGATGCTTCCGTTAAAGGGGCCTGACGGTTATCAGGCACTTCCGTATACCACGTCTGTTTCCGTATCCGGTGCACAGTTTGTAATCACAGATAAGTGTAAGTATCCCGACGCCGCCATCAAGATTGCCGATATGTTCAGTTCGTACGAGTGGACCCTTAAGGGACAAATCGGTATCAAAGGTGTTGAGTGGGATGACGCAGATCCCGGAACCTTCGGTATGGACGGTGTGACTCCCGCCAAGTTTAAATATCTTGAATACGAAACTCCCGCGCAGGTAAAGGATGCATGGTGGTGGACCTACAGAGGTATGGAGCCTGACTGGAAACTTTTAATCCAGACAGAAGGCGATATCATGGATGTAGCCAATTACGAGTCAAGACTTTACGTTGAGACCATGAAGTTAAGGCCTTTTGCGGCAGATGTTGACATGATGCCTCCCCTTACTTACGAAGGCGAAGACAGCGTGACCTTTACTCAGATATCAACAGCAGTCAATGATTATGCCAAGATTGCACTGGTTGAATTCATTACGGGCAAAAGAAATGTGGATTCCGACTGGAACAGTTATCTTGCGGACCTTGATAATTTAGGCTATGGCAAGATGATAGATCTTATCCAAAAGACTTACAATAATCAATAAAGGCCGGCCGCAACCCCTTTTAGGGGCTGCGGCAAAGCTCGTTTAATAAAACTTAGTTTTGTGTAGCGCAAATTTCCGGAGAAGATGGTATGAAATGCTGGGAAATATGGAAAAAGAATAATGAAAAACCCATATTTATCAAGTTTTTGATGAATATGTTTTTAATCGTTTTGATTCCTTCTTTGATGCTGGCAGCAGTATATATAGGTCTTAACGAGAAAATCAAAAAGCAGACCTTTGAGCGAAGCGAAGAAGCCCTTGCAAACACCGTTCACAAAATGGAAATGCAGCTTGATAATTTGGACAATATCATTATTTATTTTGCAGACAATACGGATATAGTCAATTTTATCAATTTAAAAGCATCCGAAGTATCCGAAAACGCCACTATTATCAATCGGGCCCAGACACATTTGCCCGCCATGAAACTTGGTAACGGCAACATAATCAATATACAGATATACTCGGAAAGAAGCGGGGTACTTATAGACGGCCTTACATCTGTTGTTCATTTGGGCAGGTATTATGGCGGTCAGTTTGAAATAAACGAAGTCACAAAGGAGCAGTTTCTTAAATATTATCTTAATGAATCCCTCGGAACCACCTATTCGCACAACGAAGTTATCATGCGAAGCAGCAGCTATGACTGTATCGTATACAACAAGATGTTTACCGGGGTAAATATAGCTCAAAAGAATAACAGGATTCTTTTTTATCTTCGCAGTGAAGGCATATTTGAAGATGCGGTTAAAGAACATGATGAGGACGAGGCTTTTTTCTGCGTCATGGATGATGAAGGCGGAATAATATATGACGTCAACAATCGGACACAGGCTGCGGATCGGATTGATTTTAACAGACTTGCGGGAGACAGGGGGTATTTTATCCAAAAGATTGACTCTCACAAGATTTTTGTGACCTACTATCGCAGTGCATCAAGGGGCCTTATCTGCATTGAGGCCTATCCTCTTTCGAGTATTCTCAGTGTAACCAACGGATTCAGAACAGCTACCCTGAGCTTGTTTGTGCTTGCCACTCTTTTGGCGGTTTTACTCATGGTTGTTTCCGCAAAAAGGCTTTCAAAGCCTATAGAAGAGGCCAGAGATATACTGGGTAAAAATGTTCCGTTAGAAGATTTTGTACAGGAGATAGGGCAGCTTGTCGCCAATAACGGTGAACTTACCGAGAAGATGAAGCAGCAGGTGTCCATCATGAGGACGGAGGCATTTTACAGGCTGTTTACGGAGGAATGTACCGATAAAGAAGCCTTTAAAGAGCAGCTTGATATCATCGGTATCAGGCAGGATGCGGCTCTTTACGCAGTACTGCTTCTTAACTGTAACGATATGGGTGTAGACATAAGCGTAGAGGAGATAGGCGCCCAGAAAGTATTCTTAGAAGAACTTATAAGGGAAAAGAATATCCCGGAGATTCAGGAAATATATCAGATAGATTTTGAAAGGATGATTATTCTTTTTGCAAGTGATGATGAGTCCGTAAACAGGATGAGAGATCTTGCCAACGGCCTTGCAGAGACTTTGATTTCGGAATTGTCGGAAAAGGGCGGATACAGCGTATCTGTCAGCGGTGATATCTTTACCGATATTCTTAAGCTTCAAAGAGCATTCATTCATGTTCAGAAGGCTTTAAGCATGCCCCTTAACGTGTGCGGAGCGGGAAGAGTTCAGTGGTACGACAAGGTCAAACGGTACAAAGAAATAGAGCAGTACAAAGAAATAGAGCAGACAGATCAGGGTCGTGCAAGAAGTGAAAATGTGTCGCTTCAGAATCAGGTGCTGGTAGATAAGGTCACAGATTATATTAACGCCAATTACAATAATCCTCAGTTAAGCCTTGCCATGGCAGGGGAAGAGTTCTATATAACGGAAGTCTATTTATCAAAACTTTTTAAGCGTGCGACGGGCGATAATTTTTCCAAGTATCTTGAAAAGATTCGTGTGGAAAAAGCAAAGAAACTTTTAAAAGCCGGTGAAAAAGTCTCGGACGTAGCGGCCAAAGTGGGTTACAATTCGCCCCAGGTGTTCAGAAGGGCTTACAAGCGTTACTACGGCTGCATACCGTCAGAAGACTGCGAACAGGCGGATGATAGCACGGACAGTGAATGAAAGGAATAAATAAAGTGAATAATATATATGATATACCAAGGGCAAAGATTCCCCCGGAGCACGTGGATATTTGGAATCTTCCCTGCCCTGAGCGTAAGAAGGGCAAGTTTGAGCCTGACTGGGAGTCTTTGTCGGATTATCAGGCTCCCGGCTGGTTCAGAGATTCAAAACTTGGCTTCTGGTCTCACTGGGATCCTCAGTCCGTTCCCGAAGAAGGAGACTGGTATGCAAGATGGATGTATGACGAAGGCCACAAGGATAATGCCTATCATCGTAAACATTACGCAAGCCCCGCAGAATTCGGATACAAAGACATCTGCGGGATTTTTTCGGCAGAAAAATTCGATCCCGAAAAGCTTATTAATCTTGCAAAGAAATCCGGGGCAAAATATTTTTTGTGTCTTGCAAATCATCACGACAATTTTGATAATTTTGACTCAAAATATCAGCCTTGGAACAGTGTAAATGTGGGCGCCTTCAGGGATATCGTAGGGGACTGGTGCAAGGCGGCGCGAAAGGTCGGCCTTAAGATCGGAGTCAGTTACCATGCGACGCCCGGTCGTGTGTGGGGGCAGTTTATGCCTGTAAGATACGGAACCGAGTTTCCGGGAGACGGAACGCTTACCATGGAAGACGGCAAAGGCAAATGGTGGGAAGGCCTTGACCCCAAAGACCTCTATGGACCCGTTCATGATATCGATGACGACCCCCTCGAATCTCCTTTTGCCAATCAGTTTCTTAACAGAGTGAATGACCTTATGAAATACAGACCGGACCTTGTATGCTTTGATGAAAGCGTCGGAAATCTAAGGGATTTGGGAGCCAAGATGGGACTGGGGCTTTACAGACTTTCGCCATGGCTTCTTTCGCACTACTATAATCTATGTATGGAATGGCATGACGGAAAGGCAGACGGAGTCATGACAATGAAGGATATAGGAGGAAGATATAACAGTGTTGCCGATGAATCCATGCACTCCGTACTTCATCAGGCTTTTGTAAACGGTATAGAAAAGGGGACGGAAGATGAGATTGCGGACTATCCGTTTCAGACCGAAGACAGCCTGGCTGACTGGCATTATCAGAAGGGTATGAAGTATAAAACCGCGGAGTATATCGTAAGTCAGCTTGCGGATGTGGTGAGTCGCAACGGAAATCTTGCAATCTGTATTCCACAGCACGGAGACGGCTCCATAGACCCGGAAAGCGAAGATATCTGTAAGGGTATCGAAGACTGGATGCGTGTAAACGGCGAAGCCATATACGGCTCCCGCCCGTTTGAAGTATATGGAGAAGGCGGGGTAAGGTATACCAGAAAGCCGGGAACGGTATATGCCATAGTATGTAAGCCGGAGGCTCATGACATTACACTTGGTGCGCCGGGAAGTGACAGCGTAACGATGGGTAAAGCGGATAATGTGGAACTTCTTGGGTATGATGCAAAGGTTTCTTTTGCCCAGAGTAAAGACAGTCTGGTAATCCATATTCCTGAGGGTGTTACAGATAAAATGCCACTGGTATTTAAGATACAAAGTGATAAAAAGTGGATCAATGACGATGATGCCGTGCTTGAGTATGACGGATGGGTTCACAGATATTTAAAAGAAAGCGGAAACTATAATAACGACCTGCATATCGCAAAGCGACTCGGAGCAACGGTAAGTGCTGAAATATGTGGGGAGAAGTTATGCGTCTATGCGGAAAAAGGACCCCATTACGGTGCGCTCGAGATTCATATAGACGGGAAATTCTGCGGTATGGCAAGTCTGTATGACAAAGAAAGCATGCAATGTGTGAAAGTGTATGAAAAAAAACTTCTTCCGGGAAAGCACAAGCTTGTGATGATTTCTGCACATGCTTCACCCGCCAATCTTGATGCGATTGAGGTGAAGTGATTAACAGGGAGAAAACTATTATATAAAAGAACCCCCGCTTTTACCGAAGCGAGGGCTCTTTCTTTCCCGGGGAGACGGGAAAAAGTTTACCTTGTTGGGTGATTATTTATCTATGATTTTTCCTGCAAGGAAAGCAGTCATAGCTTTGTTGGCGTCCTCAAGGCCGTTTGCGTAAAGCTCGTCAACCATTGCCTTCCAGTTGGATTCGAAGTCGGCTTCCGAACCGGTAACGATCTTAACAAGTGAAGGCCAAGCAATTTCGTTGAGGATGTTCTCCATGTTAGCAAGCTCCTGGGGTTTCTGGTATGCCCAAAGAGCAGAGTAAGGAAGAAGTTTAAATTCGTCTGCCTGAGGGAAGATGTCTGTAAGCATATCAACACCCCATGCTTTGCATGCTGCTACTTCTTCTTCGTTGTAATCCTTCTTAACGGATTCTTTGGTGGAGGGAGTATAAGGGATACCTTCTGCGGAGTAAGAACCTCTTCCGTAGATAGGGAAGCCTGTGTAGTTGCCCATACCGGTATTCTTGGAATAGTCGGGGTCGGACTGTGACTTCTTAACTTCTTCGTCGGTACGATAGGGCTGTCCGTTGTCATCGATGAAGTAATGAACGTCTTTAACGCCCCAGTTGTAGAGCATCTGACCTTCGTCGGAGCAGAGCCAGTCAAGGAACTTGATGGCGCGGACGGGGTCTTTACAGCTCTTGGTGATACCGATACCCCAGCCTACCTTAAGGCCCTGGTAAAGAAGGGATGCACACTTCTGGTCTTTTCTTAATACAACGGGAAGTCCGCAGTAGGTGCACTCCATTTTTCCGTCTTGGATAAGAGCGCGGTTACAAGGGTTGTAGTGCCAGTCGGCATCGGTGATTGCAACAACGCGACCGCTGGATACTTTTGCTATATAGTCATCATCTGTCTGTGTAGCAAAGTTGGGATCGAGAATGCCTTCGTTGTACATTCTGTTGAGCCACTTAAAGTATTCTTTTTCTTCAGGGCTTACATGCTTGTAGGTTACGTTGTACTTGTCATCGATGAGCCACTGACCATTGTCGGGTGCTGCGTCGGCTATGAAGCCTGCAGGGTTACCGAGGGTAATCATCCAGTGCCAGTCGGAAGCACTCATGGTGATACCGATCATATCCTGACCGTCGGGAGTCTTGGGATGCTTGGCAAGATAATCTTTGATGGTCTTTTCAAACTCTTCGAGGGTAGTAGGATATTCGTAATTGTTTTCCTTGATAACTGCCCACTGAATCTGAGCGGTACCGTCTGTGGTGAGGTCTTTCTCGCCTACGCCGGCGTATGAGAGCTGGTAGATACCGTCGTCGCCCTCGCCCCATTTTAACTTCTCCAATTCGTCGCCATACATTTTTTTGATGTTGGGACCGTACTGCTCGATGAGGTCTGTCATATCGATGTATGCACCTGCCTCATAGAGGTCGGTTGCGCTGCCCTTGGCATAAATCATGTCAGGGAATTCATCGCTGGCAATCATAAGAGCAACATCTTCTTTGGGCTCGCCCGTTGAAGATACAGGATAAGAAACCTCGAGGGTTACGCCTGTTGCTTCGGTGATGGCCTTGGCTACGGGGTTATCCCAGTTTGAGTTCTTACCGTCTGCGTTGTAGTAGGTAAAAGTGATGGGTGAGTTGTCATCTGACGTACCTGCGTCAGCTTCTACCTGCTGTGAATTTGAAGCAGGCGTACTTGTTGAGCCTGTTTCGGGTGTCGATCCTGAACCGTTGGAGCCGCAGCCTGAGAGCGTTCCCAGTACCATGAATCCGGCCAGGATACAAGACAGAATTCGTTTTTTCATAAAATTCCTCCTTTATTTTTTGCCGGCAGCGCCGGTTTTGTACTTGATTAAGAGTTGGTGCGGACAAAAAATCAGTCTTTGACAGAACCAAGAGTCATACCGCCGATAAAGTATTTCTGCAGGAAAGGATATACGATAACAATGGGGAGAGTGGCCACAACGGTTACCGCCATACGTATCGACATGGGAGTTACAGCGGTCGTAACGTTTGTGGAACCGTGAACATCAAGCTTCATGGTGGCCTGGTTCATTATTTCGTACATCTTAAACTGAAGGGTCGGAAGCTTCGGAGCATACAGATAAGTATCCATGAAGGCGTTCCACTGCCCGACTGCGTAGTAAAGTGCGATAGTAGCAATAACGGGTGTACACAGAGGCATAACAATTTTGTACCAGATCTGGAAATCGTTGGCTCCGTCAATCCTGGCGGCTTCCTGCAAAGCCACGGGCAATCCGTCGATATATGACCTTACCAAAATCATGTTGTAGACCCATATCATTCCCGGAATTATGTAAACCAGAAAGTTATTGCCAAGGTGCAACGTACGCATGATAAGCAGGTAATCGGGTATCAGACCGCCGCCCACGTACATGGTAATTACGAAGAGTATTGTGAAAGGCTTGTGAAACACGAAATCCTTACGGCTCAGAGTGTATGCCAGCATAGACGTGGTAACCACTCCGATGATTGTTCCGATTAAAGTTCTTGAAACGGAAGTGACAAAGGGCATTAAAAAGTTTGCGTCTTTGAACACGTATTTGTAGTTAGAAAGCGTAAACATTCTCGGAACTATGAAATTAATGTTTTTTATCGTGTCCGTTGCATCGTTAAAAGAAATTGCGAGGACATTTAAGAACGGATAAAGTGTTATGACGATAATTATCAAAAACACCAGCACCAGTATGATATCGATGGCAGAAATTCTTTTTCTTCTCATAGCGCACTCCTTTAGATCAGTTTGTCTTCGCCGAACAGGCCGGCTATTTTATTGGCAATCAAAAGAAGTGTTATTCCCACTGCCGACTGGAATACACCGATGGCGGTACCAAGACCGTAATCGCTGTTGCCGATGCCTCGCTTGTAGGAGAACCAGGAAAGAACCATGGTATGCTGCTCCACTAAAGGGTTGGATAAAAGCATCTGACGCTCCATACCTACATTTAATGCTCCGCCGATGCTCATAATAAGCAACACGATGATGGTGGGACGGATACCGGGGAGGGTGATGTGCCAGATTCTTTGGAAGCGGTTAGCTCCGTCGATTTCTGCGGCCTCATAAAGTCCCGGGTCGATGCCGGCCATGGCGGAAAGGTAGATTATGGCGTTCCAGCCCACTTCCTTCCAGACATCGATAAAGACTATGACGAACCATATCAGTATCGAGTTGGTACTCATGAGGTGGAGGTTCTTATTGAACAAAGTATCGATAACTCCGCCGTCGTTAAATACGTTCTTGGCGATACTTGCGATAATTACCCAGGATACAAAGTGGGGCAGATAGGAAATCGTCTGCGTAGTCTTTTTAAATCGCAGAAACTTCATCTCGTTTAAAAGTATCGCAAAGAGGATAGCGCAAAAGGTTCCGATGGCTATTCCTATGATTGAAACACCTAGCGTGTTTATCATGGTCTGCGTAAAGAGTCTGTCCTTAAAGGCTTTTACGAAGTTACCGAAGCCTACGAACTGCCTTTGGAAGATCGGCTTGTTAAATGTGGAGGGCTTAACATCCTGAAAAGCCATGGTCCATCCCCACAGAGGAATGTATTTGAAAATGATAAGCCAGATTACAAACGGTATCGACATGGCAAGAAGATATCGCTGCTTCCACAAGGTTTTTAATGACAGTCGTGTTTTGGTTTTTGATTTTGGTTTTTTACTACTCATTGTCCCCGTCCCTTTGCTTGCGTTTTGCTTGGACATGCGCCGATTTTGGATGTAGTGGCAATTTTATGTCGAAACGCGCCGAAAGTCTTTTCGTGAATTTAGTATAAGGCAAGTTGCACAAATTAACAAGCATAAAACGCTCGATATTCATCAATTTGTACATTCTGCGGTATTTTTGCGCCGATATCAAGGATTTAAGCTACCGGAAAAAAGCATTTTGCGCAAAAAGAATACGGCAAACAACGAAACTAATTTCGTGAATGCCGATAAACACCCCGGGGTGACATATCTGCGCTCATTGCAAAGTTTTTTGAGAGTTGATAGTATATAGTAAGGATGTAGTCTGAAAGGATTTTTAAGAATCCTTGAAAAAGAAAGAAATACCAAGTATAGTTAATTGACGAAAAAGATTTAGAGAATTTGAAAGGAATTTCGAATGGCTTCTTTGAAGGATATATCGGAAAGGTGCGGAGTGTCCATTGCGACGGTCAGCAAGGCTATCAATAATAAGAAAGATGTCAGCGACGAGACCAAAGAACAGGTCATGAAGGCCGCCAGAGAGTTAGGATACCGCCTTTCGGCAAGAACCTTAAACGCATCGGGAACCGGCAGCATAGGAGTGTTGTTTGTGGACGAATCCAACAGCGGACTTATGCATGACTATTTTGCCGGAGTGCTGGACAGCTTTAAGCGTACTGCCGAGGATCGCGGCTATGATATTACATTTGTAAACTGCAGTACCAAACAGCCTAATCGTATGACGTATCTCGAAACCTGCAGGCGTCACGGCTTTGACGGGCTGGTGCTTGCATCTATAGATTTTGGAAGCAGTGAGGTTTTGGAACTTATCAGAAGCGACATACCGCTCGTAACCATCGACCATGTCTTTGACAACAGGATATCTGTTATGTCTGACAATGTTGGCGGTATGAATGAACTTATGGAGTATATTATTTCGAAGGGACATCGCAAGATAGCTTATATTCATGGTACCCCGTCTACCGTTACCAGCGGCCGTCTGGCGGGTTTCTTTCGCACGGCGGAGCGCTACGGGATAGCGATACCGGATGACTACATCATGGAGGTTCCTTACAGAAGCGTAGATGATACATATATGGCGACGGAGTCGTTGCTCGGACTCAGAAATCCGCCCACATGCATTCTTTTTTCTGATGATTTTGGCGCTATGGGCGGTCTTAATGCCATCAGGGCAAGAGGGCTCAGCATCCCCGAGGATATTTCGGTGGCGGGCTTTGACGGTATGAGGTCACTTCAGTACCTCGATCCGAGACTGGCAACCATAATCCAGGATTCGGAAACCATCGGAAATGTGGCAGCTACGAAGCTTATAGGACTGATTGAATCTCCCAGGACTACCTTTGTGGAGCAGGTCATTGTACCGGGCAAACTGTCCAAAGGCCACACAATTCGCGACATTTCGGCACATAAACGATAGAACGATTCGACATTAAGAACCGTTAAGGAAGGACATCGGTAAGGCATGATGAACATCCTTAACGGTCTTTTTTTACATATAAACGAAAATAGTTTCGCTAAAACAACCTGATTATCTGTGCGAAATGCAAGCGAAAACGATGTCGATTTCGTAAAAAGAACGCTTTCCTTTTGCATAATCCACAAATATACACAAAATTAACCACAATAACTTGTAAAAATGCACAAGCGGGCATATACTTAAAACAACTTAAATAATTTCGAGAACCTCGAAACTTTTGAGTTAAACCTAAGGTTATTTCTTTATTTGGGAGGAAAAAAGATGAGAAAAAAGGTTTTATCTATGCTCCTTGCAGCAACGATGGCGCTCTCACTTCTTGCAGGATGCGGCAAGAATACTGAGCCCGATGCGCTCGCTTCGACTTCGACTGCAAAGACAGAATCAACCGACAACAGTACGGCAGCGGCAGAGCCCGCAGACACCCCGGTATCCGCAGTATACAAGGGAGAGGTCAATCAGCAGACATATCCTATCAGCCAGGAAAAGATTACTCTTACATACTGGTATCCTAACGCAAGCTCCATGGGAACACTGGCTGACTACAATGACAGCGAATTTTTCCAGTGGCTTGAAGAAAAGACTAACATTCACATTGAATTTATAGTACCCGCTGCAGGTGAAGAGAGCACTGCTTTTAACAATCTCTTTATCACAGGCGAACTTCCCGACATCATGTACACTCAGCCTCAGTATCATATGTATCGTGACGGCATGGATGCGGCAATCGATGACGGCTATATCGAAGATATCAGTCAGCACCTTGATTGGGCGCCCAACTACGTAAGCTGGCTTAACAGTATTGAAACCGCCAAAAAAGACGTATATACCGATTCCGGTAAGATGTACGGCTTCTGGAGCTTCTGGGACAACATTGAAGGCGGTTATGCAGACCAGGGTCTTTCCATTCGTAAGGACTTCCTTGACAAAGTAGGCATGGATGTTCCCACAACCTATGACGAGTGGGAAACCGTTCTTACGGCATTTAAGGATCAGCTGGGCATCGAAGCTCCTTTCTACACATCCAAGAAAGGTATCGACCACGGCGAATTCATGGCGGGATTTGGCATCGCACCCAGATTCTATCAGGTAGACGGAAAAGTTAAATTCGGCCCTATGGAAGATTCTTTCAAAGACTACCTTACACTTCTTAATGACTGGTACAAGAAGGGGCTTCTCGATCCCGACTTTGCCACCAGAAAGTCAACAGGTGTGGCAGCCGACAACGATATGATGTTAAACGACAAGGTCGGTTCTTTGATCGACTGGGGTACCCGTATGACGGACGCTTACATTTCAAGAGGTGCTACCAACCCCGATTTCTGGACCGTTGCAGCTCCTCAGCCCAAGAAGAGCGCAAGCGACCCCGACCCCGCATGGAGAGAGGTTAACAACAACTATCGTGATATTCAGGCAGTTTGCCTTGTAGTGAACAAAGAAAGCAAGCACCTTGAAGAAGCTATCCGCTGGATAGACAGCTTCTACGCAAAGGATGTATATCTTAACGCCAACTACGGTATCGACAGTGAAAAGGATATTGTATGGCGCGAAGCAGAAGACGGACACCGCATAGGTATCTATGATTTCCGTTACAGCAACCCCGACGGTCTTGATTCCGCTACAGTAGCAGCCAAGTACTGGGCAAAGAACCCTCCCATCCGTTGCGAGGCTTCCCAGATTGAGCAGATGCCCCCCGAAAGAGCAGCATCCTACGCAGTATGGTCCAAGTACGAGCCCAAGAATTACATCCCTGTTACCGTCACCATGACGTCAGAGGAAAAGGCTGAATATACACAGTACTACACCGATATCGAAGCATATATCGAGGAGAATGAAGTCAAGTTCATTAAGGGCGAGAGATCTCTTGATGAGTATGACGCTTACAGACAGACTCTTAAGGATATGGGAATCGAGAAGTGTATTGAACTTCAACAGCAAAGCTTAGATCGTTATAACAACAGATAATCCGGCTCAGGATTTCGTCTATGGACGGAGAAAGCAGAAAGTCATTTCTGCTTTCTCCACTTTATGTAAACTATTGCCATGTTACGGAAGGTGAATGCAATGAAATCAAAGAAACCCATGCCTTTAATAAAAAAGCCGTTTAAAGAACGACTCAGGACTGATTTTAAGAAACACTGGCAGATGTATCTCATAGCTTTGCCTGTAGTCTTATATTTCCTGATTTTTAACTATGCGCCCATGGTGGGCATAGTCATGGCATTTGAAAAGTATCAGATAAAGAAAGGTATCTTCGGAAGCGCGTTCATCGGACTTGCACATTTCAAGCGGCTGTTTACGTCCCCTTTCTTTTGGCGACTGATAAAAAACACGTTACTTATCAGCTTTTACGGACTGCTGTTTTCTTTTCCCCTGCCGATTATTTTCGCGCTTTGCTTAAATGAGGTAAGGAACAAAGCCTTCAAGAAAACGGTTCAGACCATTTCGTATCTGCCATACTTTATATCTGTGGTGGTTGTGGTATCCATCCTGTTTGATTTCGGTAAGGCAAACGGACTGATTACCAATATAGCATCTTTCTTTGGCTGGGACGGCGGTGCGGTCATTTCCTCGGCCAAGTGGTTCAGAAGCCTGTATATAGGCTCTAACCTGTGGCAGCATCTGGGATACAACTCCATTATTTTTATTTCGGCGTTAGCGGCCATAGACCCTACGCTTTACGAAGCGGCCAGAATTGACGGCGCCAATCGCTGGCAGCAGACGCTTCATGTTACGCTGCCGGGCATAGCTCCCACCATAGTGGTTCTGTTAATTTTAAGGCTTGGCCAGATTATGGGTGTTGGCTATGAAAAAATAATACTTATGTATGGTCCTTCGACCTACGAAACAGGCGATGTTATCGCAAGTTATGTGTACAGAGTAGGTATTCTGGATGCGGATTACGGTTATTCGACAGCCGTAAACCTCTTTAACTCCATCGTTAACCTGATAGTTCTTTGTACAGCCAATTTCATAAGCCGTAAGGTCAATGAAACAAGTATATGGTAAGGCGGTGAGAAGCATGAAAAGACGATCAAAAGGCGAAAAAATATTTGCGGTATTTAATACGATATTTCTGCTGGCACTGTGCATCATTTTCTTTTTACCCGTGTGGCATGTGGCGATGGGCTCCATCAGTGACCCCTTAAAGGTTGCGGCGACAAGCGGGCTGTATCTTAAGCCTCTTGGCAAGCCTACGCTGGGCGGCTACAAGTTGATAATGCAAAATACCACAATACTCAGATCCTACGGCAACACTATCATCTATGTTACGGCAGCAACGCTGTTCGGCCTTGTACTTAACATTCTGGCAGCGTATGTCATGAGCGCTAGGGACCTGCTGTTTGGCAGACCCTTTGCGCTGTTCATCGTATTTACCATGATATTCAGCGGCGGCCTTGTACCCACATTCATGGTAATCAACAAGCTGGGAATGATGAACACCAGATGGGCACTCATCATACCCGGGGCTCTGTCGGCCTATAACATCATCATAATGCGAACTTCTTTTGCGGGGATACCCGAAGAAATGTTAGATGCGGCGCGAATCGACGGAGCAAGCGAAATAAAGATTCTCACAAGAATCATTCTTCCGGTCAGCAAATCAATCATAGCGGTAATAGTGCTGTTTTATGCAGTTCAGCACTGGAACTCGTGGTTTAATGCGGCCCTGTATTTACCAAAAGCAAGAAATCTATATCCTTTGCAGCTTACACTGCGCGAAATAGTACTTCAGTCAACGGAGAACTCCATCATAGCGGATGTTGACGGGCAGGATGTTATGATATTCCGTCCGCTCATAAAGTATGCGACCATAATGATTTCAACCATCCCCATGATGATTCTTTATCCTTTTGTACAGAAGTATTTCGTAACCGGCGTAATGATAGGCTCGGTTAAGGGTTAAAAATAAAAACAAAGGCAGGAAAACAAAATGGAATATAAAACATTAAAACCGTTCCCCAAGGACTTTCTGTGGGGCGCAAGCTCCTCGGCTTATCAGTGTGAGGGCGCATGGGACGAAGACGGCAAGAGCCCTTCGGTACAGGACTGCAAGCCCATCGTACCCGGCAACAGTGACTGGAAGGTATGCTCCGACCACTATCACCGTTTCAAAGAAGACATCGCTCTTATGGCGGAGATGGGATTTAAGGAGTTTCGTTTTTCCATTCCCTGGACGCGTATTATCCCAAGCGGTGACGGAGAAGTAAATCCCAAGGGCGTAGCTCACTATCATGAGGTTATTGATGAATGCCTGAAGTATGGCATAGAGCCTGTAATCACGCTGTATCACTTTGACCTTCCCCAGGCGCTGCAGGACAAATACGGCGGCTGGACAAGCAGAAAGTGTATCGACGATTTTGTAAGATACTGCGAAGTATGTTTCCGCGAATACGGCAGCAAGGTTAAGTACTTCCTTACCATAAATGAGCAGAACATGATGACGATGTACAACATGGGCGAGCACAAGGATGACAAAGAACGCTTCCAGGCCAACCACCACATGATAGTGGCCATGGCAAAAGCAACCATCCGCTGCCATGAACTGTGCAGTGCGTGGATTGCACCGGCTCCCAACATCAGCTGCGTTTATCCCGCATCTTCCGCACCTGTTGATAATCTTGCGGCTGCGGATTACGACCAGTTCAGAAACAGACTTTATCTTGATACCATCGTATTCGGTGAGTATCCGGAGGCTCTGTGCGAGTATTTCCGCCAGAGAGGCTGCATGCCCGATATTACAGAAGAAGACCGCGGGTTCATGAAGAATGCCCATCCCGATTTTATTGCTTTTAACTATTACGGAGCTGCAACAGTTAAGTTTGTGTCCATAGAAGACGGAGAGAAGGCTAAAGCAGCCGGTCGCAAAGAGGGCGCAAACCGCGAGGAGTTCATGATAGGAATGCAGACAGAACCCGGTATGGCGGTAAGTGTGGACAATCCTCTTCAGGAAACCACATCATATCACATGGGCATCGACCCTGTGGGACTTCGCCTTACCCTTCGCCAGCTTTGGGAAAGATACAGACTTCCCCTTCTCATCACCGAGAACGGCTGCGGCGTAGTGGACGAGCTTACAAAAGACGGTAAAGTGCATGACGATTACCGTATAGACTATCTGAGAAAGCATATTATAGCCTGCCGTGAAGCAATAACCGACGGCGTACACCTCATGGGCTATTCACCCTGGTCTGCTTTTGACCTTATCTCTACGCATCAGGGAATTACCAAGAGGTACGGCTTTATTTATATCAACAGAGATGAGAAGGACCTTAAGGACCTTGCGCGTATAAAGAAGGATTCTTTCTTCTGGTACAAAAAATGTATCGCAAGCAACGGCGAATAATTAGGCTGAGAGCTTAAAAATCTGTAATTTAAGGAGAACGATATGGAAAAATGGGCCAGGCTTCTTTACCAGCCTGCACTTCCGCTTTATGAAGGCAGACGGGTTACGGCAAGCCCCGAACATATAGGCATAGCGAGAAGAGCGGCAACGGAAGGTATGGTTTTGCTAAAGAACACAGACTCGGCGCTCCCGCTTGGTCCTAAGGAAAAAGTGGTTCTGCTTGGAAAGGCATCGGTTGAATATATAAAAGGCGGCGGCGGCTCCGGAGACGTGTCCTGTGCGTATGTCCGCTCCCTCTATGAAGGATTTAAGTTTCGCGGTGTAAAGCCCTTTGAGCCCGTGGCGAATTTTTACAGAGAGGAATTAAAGAAGCAGTATGACGAAGGCTTCATACCGGGCATGACGGCAGAACCTGCGATTCCGGGCGAATTGCTGGAGGCCGCAGCCGGTTTTTCCGATACTGCGGTAATAGTATTAAACCGTTATTCGGCTGAAGGATGGGACCGCTGCAGTATAGAATGCAACAACGAATTCAATCCATGGCCGGAGACTCCGAGCTTACCGAAGCTTTCCGAAGGACTGTTTCCCAAGGGCGACTTTTATCTGTCACCTGCCGAAGAAGAAATGATAGAGACGGTCACGGATAAGTTTAAGAAGGTGGTCGCAGTGCTTAATACCGGCGGTGTGACGGACTGCAGGTGGATACGTGACAATGCGAAGATTTCGGCGGCGCTCTACATGGGCCAGGCCGGTATGGAAGGCGGTCTTGCGGCAGCAGACATACTGTTGGGTTACGAAAACCCCTCAGGAAAGCTTGCGGATACTTTTGCGGGTGAACTGTCCGATTATCCGTCCACGGAAGGCTTTCATGATTCTTTTGACTATGTGGAATATAACGAAGACATTTATGTGGGCTACAGGTATTTTGAAACAATACCCGGGGCGGCAGAGAAGGTTATATATCCCTTTGGATACGGGCTTTCATATACTTCTTTTGAGGAGAATGCGGTAAGGGTTTGTAAGGCCGGCGACGGCTTTGATATAGACGTAAAAGTAACCAATACAGGCTCTCTAAAGGGCAAGGATGTGGTAGCAGTGTATGTATCGGCGCCTGCCGGAAAACTCGGTAAGGCGGCAAGGGTTTTGGGGGATTTTGCCAAGACTGAGAATCTGTTGCCGCGAGAGAGCATGGTGGTTTCTTTGCACGTGAGCAGGTATTTGCTTGCGTCCTACGACGACCTTGGCAGTGTGTGCGAGGCTTCCTACGTACTCGAGGCCGGTCACTATGAGTTCTTTCTCGGAGCCAATGTGCGTACGGCCCGAAAGCTTGATTATGAATATGTGCTTGAGCGTGACGAAGTATTGTGCAGGCTTTCGCACAAGGTTGTGCCTTCGGAGCTTACAAAACGTATGTTGAGCGACGGTTCTTACGAAGATATGCCGCAGGGACCTCACAAGGACATAAACGAGTGCCTGCTTAAGAGAGTGGAGCCGGGAACTGAAGAGGCTATGGCTCCCGAAGTGCGACATGTCGGAAGGCATCTGCTGATGAAGACTGTCAAAGAAGGGGCACATACCCTTAAGGACGTGGCTGACGGAAAGGTTACTCTTGATGAATTTGCGGCACAGCTTAATGATGATGAACTCATTTTTTTGATAGGGGGACAGCCCAATACGGGTGTCGGCAATGTATACGGCTTTGGTAACATGCCCGAGTACGGCATCCCCAACGCGCAGACCGCAGACGGCCCCGCGGGAGTCAGAATTGCCAAAGAAACAGGCATTGTGACAACCGCATTCCCCAGCGCAACCGTAATAGCCAATTCCTGGAACCGTGAAATTGCCCGTGAAGTGGGCTTTGCGGGCGGCGAGGAACTCAAGGAAAACAACCTCTGCGTGTGGCTTACTCCGGCCGTCAACATTCACAGAAATCCTATGTGCGGCAGGAACTTTGAGTACTTTTCGGAGGACCCTTACCTGACCGGCAAACTGGCCGGAGCGTTGGTACAGGGCATACAGGCCAATAACATGGGTGCCTGCGTCAAGCATTTTGCGTGCAACAACAAGGAAACGAACCGCAAACACTCGGATTCGAGAGTTTCGGAGCGGGCCCTGAGAGAAATATATTTAAAGGCTTTTGAAATCATTGTAAAAGACGCCGATCCCTACACCATAATGTCCTCTTATAACGCAATAAACGGCGTGAGAGCTTCGGAAAATAAAGAACTTCTTACAGGAATTCTGCGTGACGAATGGCACTATGAGGGACTTGTCATGACCGACTGGTGGTGCCGCTCCGAGGAATACAGAGAGATACTGGCGGGCAACGACCTTAAGATGGCAACAGGCTATCCCGAGCGTGTCAGAGAAGCCATGGAGCTTGGAGCACTGGGCCGCGACGACCTGCTAATATGCGCGAAGAGAGTTCTTGCGACGATTTTGAAGTTTTGATAAGGCAACAAGCTTAATTTTTCATAGTACCCTTCAGAAAAGGCTATCACTTCGGTGGTAGCTTTTTTGCACGGCGCCGTCCCCCTACAAGGGAACCCCTTAGGGAGCCCCTTATATTAGTTCATTCATCTAAACAAACTAATCATTAATGATGATTTTGCAAGTTTTCAAAGCGTCTACACCATTCTCACTTATCCATCTTGAGATTTCCTCTTTGTTCCACCGACAATTCATAAAAATATCACTGTCAGGTGTGAATTCTATTACAACACCGCTCTTATGAGCATCCGGCGTTTCAATAAGAGGATGCTGGGCAATACCCTTGATATAGTCCTGCAAGTAACATTTCCCGTTTCGATATACGGTCACTTTCATCCTTTCGGAAAGTGCGTTCACTGTCTTGATTTCATCCAAGACCAAATTGTCCGCTAACAAGTATTCTTTCTTTGAAATAAGCTTTCCCTCAAAAATCTTTGGCAGAATATCTTCGCCCTTTTCTACAGGAATTCCTCTGCCGTCATCAGATATTCTTACACCGTTTCCTTCCAAAAATGAAACAACGATTTCGCTGCAAAAGCCTTCTTTTGCCTCTTCAAGACAATTTTTCAACACCTCAAACAGTAACATGTGCATTCCCGAATTAAGATCCATTTTTTCAACCTCCTCGTTTACATTAAGATTTCTTTTGCACAGATTTTTTGAAACTTCCGGCAAAAGATATTCCTTCATGTTTCTCTTTACAATATTCGGAGATGATCCAAACAAGCCCTTAAACGATCTTGTATAGCCTTCATGAGAATCAAAAGAATATTTTATCGCGATATCAATAATCTTCATTCCGTCAAGCAAATCCAATACAGAATGTTGAAGCTTTCTGATTCTTATATACTCACTCACCGGCAACCCGACAGTCTTAACAAAGCTCCGGCTGAAATGAAATGGACTGTAGCCGGCATAAGCGGCAATATCCTTAAGCCCAATATCTTCTGTAATGTTTTCTTCAATGTAATCTATTACTCCCTCAAGGTCGTTCATGCTTATTCTCTCCTCCGATACAATTATATTAGCAAAAGAAAGTCTGAATTTCTTGATATTCTATGCTGCTTATCACTAGTCTCGTCGCTATCAAAAAAGACCTCCCCAAACTCGGGAGGCCTTGAGGGTAATCAGACTTTTTGAGGGGCACTCTTTTTGAGGTTTAAACTTGAGGGGCAGATTTGAGGGTCTGGATTCATTTTTTAATACTCCATAACATCAATTTTCTTTTGCAGTACTCCTGCGTAATCATGTGCGGTTTTGCCTACATTTTCGGGATTGACCTGATAGTGGATGTTATATAGGATCCCGCTTTCTCCGGTTCTGTCAGGTAAATGCTTTTCATCGATATGAAGGCCGATCACCTCAAGGCAAAGCATTGCATGGTCATCACCGGGAACTATTTCTTTTTCCCATTTGAGCTTACATTCAAGATTCATGAAGCATTCCTGTACCAGTGGTGCATTAACCCAAGATGCCTTTTCTACAGTAAGCCCGGATGCTGTGATCTCGTCTTCCTCATACTGATTGTTCTTGATGGTGCTCATACAAGCGGCATGATATTCTGCCGACATGAAATTGAT
>JAFYDI010000115.1 GCA_017544835.1 Lachnospiraceae bacterium
CGGTAATTTTCTGAATCAGGGTTTTTTCCTTGCGATTTTCCTCCACATAATTGAAAGAGAAAAACTCGCAAAAGTGCGTAAATTCAAGGATTGTCAGGTATTCTGCCTTGTTAGCAGAACCACAGTCTCCACATGTGTCGTGTGCGGGAACTGATCCACCGGGCAGACGCGCTTAAGCTCGTAGCCGTTTTGCAAAAGAAACTTTAAGTCGCGGGCCAAGGTTGCGGGATCGCAGGACACGTAAACGACACGCTCGGGCTTTATAGATACGATTGTATCAAGCAGTTTTTGGTCGCAGCCTTTGCGAGGCGGGTCGACCACGATTACATCGGGAGTGGGAAGTGTGCCGGCAACGTCTTCTGATGCTCCCACGAAAAACTCTGCGTTTTTGATACCATTGAGTTCTGCATTTACGCGCGCATCGGCTATCGCTTCAGGCACAATTTCCACACCGTAAACCGCCTTCGCGCCGGACGCAAGGTACAAAGAAATCGTACCGATTCCACAATATAGGTCCCAGAGAACTTCCTTGCCGGTTAGGCCTGCATATTCTCTCGCTAAATCGTAGAGTTTTCGGGTCTGCTCGGGGTTAACCTGATAGAAGGACAGCGGAGAAATACGGAATTTGACGTCTCCGATGTAGTCCTCTATATAAAGCTCGCCGTACACGGGAACACATTTGTCGCCCATGATGACGTTGGTGTTCTTTTTATTGACGTTAAGACATAGACTCTTGAGCTCATATCCCTCGGAAGCCACGACTTCCTTCAAAATCTCAGTAAGAACCTCGCTGTGGGGCAAAGAATCACCGTTTACAACTATGCACACCATAAATTCCTTGCTCGTAAAGCCTGTGCGGGTAAAGACATGGCGCACGAGTCCCGCTCCGGTCTCCTCATTGTAAGGGGCAATCTTATAGTCATTCAAAAACTTCTGAACAGCCTCAAGTACGGGCTCGTTAAGAGCTGCCTGGATGGTGCACTCAGTATTGGCAACAACGTCGTGAGAATGTCTGCGGTAGAAGCCCACAACAGCCTTTCCTTCTCTGTCTGTTCCGACAGGGAACTGGGCCTTATTACGATAGTAAAAAGGGATGTCCGCGCCCACAATCGGCTCCATGGGAGGATTCTCGATTCCGCCGATACGGGTTAAGCAGTTATAGACCTTTTCCTGTTTATACTCAAGTTGCTTCTTGTAATCCATGTGCTGGAAGGTACAACCGCCGCATTTGCGAGCTACCGCGCATTTTGCCTCAATGCGAAAAGACGAAGGCTCCAAAAGCTTAGCCGCAAAAGCATACGCGTAAGCCTTCTTAACCTTCGTGATGTGTGCAAGTACCTTGTCGCCGGGAAGCGCATCAGCCACGAAAACCGTCATTCCGTCTTCGGTGTGTCCGATGCCTTCTCCTTCAGAGCCAAGGTCAGTTATGATAATCTCTACTTCTTGATTCTTGGTAAGCAAATCTACTCCTATTCTTCCTGCTTGGTCGCACGCAGATTGGACTCAAAAAGCCTGTTAAATCCAAGCCATCCCTGCTCTGTCGTAGCGCCGAGTATTTCTTTAAAGGTCTCCATCTTGGCATCAAGATCGTCTGCGTAGCTGAGAGCTACTGCCTCAACAAGTGCGGGTTTCTTGGGTGAACCAAACTCCAGCTTGCCGTGATGCGCAAGGATACAGTGTTTTAATTCGTTCAAAAGTGATTTGGGGAATCCGTCAATTAAGGCAGCTTTCTCGCCTACCATCTCAGCTCCCATCACGATGTGGCCTAAAAGGTTTCCTTCATCGGTATAGTCGTTCTCAGGAAAAGAAGAAATCTCGTAAACCTTTCCGATATCATGCAAAATCGCCGCTGACACCAGCAAGTCCTTCTTAAGCATAGGGTACTTGGCCGCATAGTATCTGCAAAGATTAGCCACCGAAACAGTATGTTCCAATAATCCGCCTACGAAGCAGTGATGCACACTCTTAGCCGCACTCGCCTGCTTGAATCGCTTGATAAATGCCTCATCCTTAACAAAAAACTCCTCAAGAAGCGCCTTCAGATAGTGATTGGAAGTATCGCCGATATATCCGAGTAGCTCCTTGTACATATCATCGATGTCGCGCTCGCTCACGGGAAGGTAGTCTCTCGGGTCATACTCGCCTTCACCTGCGATACGTGTTCTTTTGATACTAACTTGCAAAGCACCGTTAAAAGAAGACACTTCGCCTACAATATCCACATAATCAAGAGCATCGAAATCACAGATTCCCGCGCTTCCGACATCCCATATCTTACAATCAATCGAACCTGTCTTGTCCTGCAAAATAACATTATCGTAAGGCTTACCGTTCTTGGTAACCGCCGAATTCTTCTGCTTGCAAAGGTAAATCCCCGCAACATGGTCCCCTTCTCTAAACTCCTGAATGTACTTCATATATCCTCCTAAAAATCTTTATTTGACCTCTGTAAAAGTAACTTCAAGGTCAATCTGCTTGTATACGCCTTGTGAACTTCTGAATACTCTGATAGTCTCGGTATCCCCTTCCTTGAATCCGCGCAAAAGAATCAGATAATCACTGAATTTATTAATCCTTGTAATGGGTGTTCCGACAATAATATCACCGCTTTGAATACCTGCGCGCATTGCGGGCGAATCCATTTCAACCGACAGAACAAATACTCCTTCCGGCGCACCCTGCAATACCATTGCGGCAGGAACATCGTCGCCTGTAATGCCCATATAAACCGTATCTATTCCGTTCATCATTCTTTCAAGCGGTTTCTTAAGCTCGGTGATTCCATATGCGCAGATGAGGTTTCTGGTGTCGGAAGTGGAGTGCGTTGTATCTATTATTCCTAGCACCTCGCCTCTAAGGTTAATAAGCACTCCCGTTGCAGACGAACTTCCGTAAATATTCGTATATAACTGTTTGTATATGCTGTCTGTAAGGTTAAGCTTGTTGGAATTGGACGTAATAATTCCATAGTTAACCGATCTGTATACTCCGAGCGGACTTCCCACAGCGATTATGGGCATACCTACAATGCTGTAACTTGTGGATGAGCCAAGGGGCGCCATCCTGATAGCCTCCCTCGTGACTTCGTTAATGTCGTCCTCCAGAACGCCTATTATGCACAGGTCCGTAGTCGTGTCAAAAGCAGAAATCTTGGCTCTTGCCGACACTCCGTTACAGAAAGTTACCAAAATATCGTTGCTGCCTCTGACCGAGGAATACTTGGTGGTAATAAAAAGCTCTGTTTCGTTGCTCTCGGTTATGATACCCGAAAGCTCGCTCTCTCTTACGTATGCGTTATTAAAAATATCTGTATTGTTCTTAACCGGGGTGACTCTTACTATAAAGCGTTGTGCAGCAACTGCCACATCCAAAAGAGTCTTGTACATGTCCTGATAATCATCAAGAGAAAGCTTAACGTCGGATATGAGCGCCTTAATCTCTTCCTCATCAAGCTGTGTTCCCTCCGGAATCTCCACATCGGGGTCAGTCGATGTAAGAATCATATCTTCCGGATTCATCTCTTCTTCAACCGTCTCTTCGGGAAAAGAAATCATCACAGGCTCGCTCTTTGTCTCTTCTTCTTTCTCATTACCCGAGATTCTGTCTATAACAAAGGGCGCAAGAAGCGCAAAAGTAACACACGCAACCAATCCGAATACCACCGCAGAGAGGGCGGCAACCATGGTGTTGCGCATGAGTTTCTTACGATTTATCGGGCGAGATTTAATCTCTTCACGCATAAAGACGAATTCGTCTTTTTCCTGATTCTCACTCTCAAGTTTTTTAAGTTCTTCGTCAGTCATGTATGCCCTCCAAAAGCCTCTTATAAAGAGTATATCCGCGCCGCCCTTTATTGTAAAGAGCGGTGTCGTATGGTAGAATAATGGGGAATTTAGAGTATAGTACCGAGGGTTTTATGAACGAAAAAGTTTTATCTACACTTGAATATACAACCATCATCAAGATGCTTGAAGACCATGCGGATTCCGCTCCCGGCAAGAAGCTTTGCCGCGAACTTCTTCCCATGACCAAACTTTCCGATATTGAGGAGGCTCAGCTTCAGACCGCCGATGCTCTTTCGCGCCTTTTTAAGAAGGGCAGCATCACATTCGGCTCCAATAAGGACCTGGGCTTTGCCATCAAATCTTTGGAGATCGGCTCTTCGCTTACGGCAGCCGAGCTTCTTTCTTTTGCGGGATTCTTAAGAAATGTAGGACGCGTTAAGGCTTGGGGCGTCAGAGAGAAAGAGGAGGAGACTCCCGATTCACTCGACGATTACTTCAATCTCTTAGAGCCCCTTACCAGGACCGCCGACGAAATCAGCCGTTGCATTCTGTCCGAAGAAGGTGAGATTGCAGACGATGCAAGTCCCACTCTTAAGTCAATCAGAAAGGCTATGCAGCAGGCCAATGAAAAGATTCACTCAGAGCTTAACTCCATGGTGAACGGTTCTCTTCGCACTTATCTTCAGGACGCCGTTGTCACCATGCGTAACGGGCGTTATTGTATTCCCGTCAAGAGCGAATACAAGGGTCAGGTATCCGGTATGGTGCATGACCAGTCTTCTTCGGGTTCCACTTTCTTTATCGAGCCTGCCAAGGTTGTTGAGCTTAACAATAAGATTCGCGAATTAGAGCTTGATGAGCAGAAAGAAATCGCGGTTATCCTTGCGACTCTTTCAGCTTCCCTTTCAGAGCATACGGTACAGCTTAAGACCAATTCCGAGTTTATGACCAAGCTCGACTTTATATTTGCCAAGGCCCGCCTTGCGATGGACCAGAAGGCTTCAAGGCCAATTTTCAACACCGACCATTACATAAACATCCGCAAGGGACGCCACCCTCTTTTGGACAAGAAGAAAGTGGTACCTATAGATGTTCCTCTCGGCAAGGACTATGACTTACTGGTTATCACCGGTCCCAATACCGGCGGTAAGACTGTTACGCTTAAGACTGTCGGCCTCTTTACCCTTATGGGGCAGGCAGGTCTTCATATTCCTGCGGGAGATTTATCGGAGCTTTCCGTATTTGACGAAGTATTCGCTGATATCGGGGATGAGCAGAGTATCGAGCAGAGCCTTTCTACCTTCTCTTCACATATGAAGAGCATAGTTAATATACTGGACAAAGCAGATTCCAATTCTCTTTGTCTTTTCGACGAACTCGGTGCAGGTACCGATCCTACCGAAGGAGCCGCTCTTGCCATTGCGATTCTTAGTTTCTTACACGACAGAGGAATACGCACCATGGCTACCACCCATTACAGCGAGCTTAAGATATTCGCGCTGTCCACGAATTTTGTGGAGAATGCTTGTTGCGAATTCGATGTGGAGACACTTTCTCCCACTTACAGACTCTTAATCGGTATTCCCGGCAAGAGTAATGCTTTTGCCATTTCATCAAAGCTGGGGCTGTCAGGCGACATTATTGAAGCCGCCAAGCGCCAGATAACCGATGAGTCGGAACGCTTCGAAGACGTTATTGCGGATCTTGAGAACACCAGAGTATCCATCGAGAAGGACAAGCTTTATATAGAAGAGCAGAAAGCTTTGGTGGAACGCGAGCGCGCAGAACTCAAAGAAAAAACCGACAGACTCAACGAATCCCGCGACAAGATTCTTAAGAATGCCAATGAAGAAGCAAGAGACATTCTTGCTGAAGCCAAGGAATTTGCCGACGAAGCCATCCGCGCCATCCAGAAAAGCGGCGGAGCTGTATCTCTTAAAGACCTTGAAGCCCGAAGGCAGGGACTTCGCGATAAGGTTAATGACAAGAACTCCAAGCTTTCCATTAAGAAAGAAGCCGCCGCGGACTCCGGCGTCAATCCCAAAGATTTACACCTTGGCGACAAGGTTAAGATTGTATCCATGGGTCTTACCGGAACTGTCAGCTCACTTCCCGATGCCAAGGGTAATTTGTATGTTCAGTGCGGAATTATCCGCTCTCAAAGTAACGTTAAAGATTTAAGACTTGTTCAGGAAGAAACCATTACCGCACCCGGTCTTACCCGGAAAAATTCGGGAAGCGGCAGCATTAAGATGTCTAAGTTCATGTCCATTTCTTATGAGTGTAACCTCATAGGTAAGACCGTGGACGAGGCTCTTGCAATTCTTGACAAGTACCTTGATGATGCATACTTATCACACATTCCCAGTGTCCGTATTGTACACGGTAAGGGCACGGGTACGTTGAGAAATGCTGTTACTTCTTTCCTTAAGAAGTGCAAGTATGTTAAGTCCTACAGAGCCGGTGAACACGGCGAGGGCGATGCAGGTGTAACAATCGTTGAATTTAAATAACTCATTCTGAAGGGAGTTTATAATGCTTAACAGACAAAGAATCCTGATAGTGGACGACGATCCAAGCATTTCAGACCTTGTCTCTCTTTATCTTATAAAGGAGCAATACGATACCAAGATTGCGGCTGATGGAGAAACCGCTCTTTCTTGCTATGAAGATTTCGCGCCTTCTTTGATAATTCTCGATCTTATGCTTCCCGGCATAGACGGTTACGGTGTGTGTCGTGAGATTCGCACCAAGTCCAAGGTTCCGATTATCATTCTTTCGGCCAAAGGAGATACCTTCGATAAGGTTCTTGCTCTTGAAATGGGCGCCGATGACTATATCGAAAAGCCCTTTGATACCAAGGAACTTGTGGCAAGAGTCAAAGCTGTATTAAGGCGAACCTCTGCCTACGCTGCTCCGGAAGACGATGATAGAGATATTGAGAGAGTTATTTATCCCGGTCTTTCCATCAATATTACCGAGTACAACGTTATCTATGATGATGAACTCATAGAAATGCCCCCCAAGGAAATTGAACTGCTTTATATCCTTGCCAAGAATCCCAACCACGTTTTTACAAGAGAGCAGCTTCTTGATAAAGTGTGGGGCTATGATTACGTAGGCGACACACGTACGGTTGACGTACATATAAAGCGTATCAGAGAAAAGATTAAAGACCACGAAATATGGAGTATCGCCACCATCTGGGGTGTCGGATACAAGTTTGTATTAAAAGACGGACCTAAACTCTGACTTTAAGATAAAGGAATTATCGTGAAAAGAACACTGTACCTTAAATTCTTAATGGCATACTTAATATTCGGTGTTTTCGGCTTTATTATTGTCAGTTCTTTTGTGTCCACCAGCACTTATCAGACCTTTCTTAAGGAGAAAGCCGAATCATATTACAGAGAAGCCAATCTCATCGCCAATACCTATGCATCGGACCTCTACCAAAGTACACGTACTCTTGAAGAGGTTAAGCAGCAGATTGATGACTTGGACACTTTTTTGAATGCCGAAATATGGATTATCAATCCTTCCGGACGTATGATTCTAAGCTCGAGACTTCCGATTAACGTTGATGAAGCGATTGTTATAGAAGGCTTTGACTCTACCGTTATGGGTAAGTCCAACTATACCACGGGCACTTTCTTTGACTCTTTCGAGGAAGATATGTTAAGCGTTTTTTCTCCTATCGTTGCTGAGTACAAGGTTAAAGGATACGTTGTGATTCACGCTTCCATGCACGACATCATGATGCTAAGCGACCGCTACATGCGTGTATGCTACTTGCTGTTGGTTATTCTGTTCGCGCTGTCTCTTATCATTTTGTTTTTCTTTACCATCATGGTATACAGACCGCTTAAGAAGATTACTCACGCGACCGAGCAATATGCTCTTGGTAACATGCATTATGAATTTACGTTAGACAGTGATGATGAGATGGGTTATCTCGGCGCCTCCCTTTCCTACATGGCCAGCCAGATTGCCCGCTCCGAAGATAATCAAAAGAAATTCATTGCAAATGTCTCTCATGATTTCCGCTCCCCGCTTACATCCATACGCGGATATCTTGAAGCGATACTTGATGGTACCATTCCGCCTGAAATGCATGAGAAATATATCGGTATAGTGCTAAATGAAACCGAAAGACTTACAAAGCTTACGAACAGCCTTCTTGCACTCAACAACCTTAATATGGCCGGTGTAGTGCTTGATATGAGTGACTTTGACATCAACAAGGTTATTCGTAACACGGCGGCTTCTTTTGAAGGTACCTGTAAGAACAAGCAGATTGGTATTAACCTAATCCTTACCGGAGAAGAGCTGACTGTTCATGCAGATGAGACTAAGATTCAGCAGGTTCTGTATAATCTTCTTGATAACGCAATAAAGTTCTCACACCATAATTCGACCATCACCATCGAGACTACGGAGAAGCACTCGAAGGTGTTCGTATCCGTTAAGGACCAGGGAATCGGTATTCCCAAGGACGACCAGAAGCTTGTATTTGACCGCTTCTACAAATCAGACTTATCCCGTGGTCGAGACAAGAAAGGTACCGGCTTAGGTCTTTCGATTGTCAAAGAAATCATCATGGCTCACAACGAGCACATTAATGTAATCTCTACCGAGGGAGTCGGTACAGAGTTTGTATTTTCTTTGGCCAAGGTCGATGATGAATAAATATAGGCACACTAAAAGCGCCCCGTTTAGTAACGAACGAGGCGCCTTTTTATGACTATTCTTTCCAATCAAGTCTATGAAGATGTCCTTCGGTTTCCATGCCTTTAAAATTCTGCTGCCTTAAAGCTTCGTAGAGCACTATGGCTACACTGTTAGACAGATTCAAGGAACGAATCTTTGGAAGCATCGGAATTCTGATGCAGGAATCTTCATGTTCTACAAGTATCTCTTCGGGTATTCCCGCAGATTCCTTACCAAACATAATATAATCATCGGGGCCAAATTTCACATCGGTA
Organism: Lachnospiraceae bacterium; assembly: GCA_017544835.1. Classification (GTDB taxonomy): domain Bacteria; phylum Bacillota; class Clostridia; order Lachnospirales; family Lachnospiraceae; genus UBA1258. The sequence continues at coordinate 8,771 of JAFYDI010000115.1, forward strand.
TAGGAATGCTTGGCCTTGGTAGTGGCGTACCACACCTTGGCACCGGGATTCTTATTGCAAAAATCCTCGTAATTGATGTATGTAGATACATTCAAGTGCTCCCAGTAGTCCATACCGGCGCGCTTAATGGATTTCTCGTCAAGTCTGAAGCCGAGAGGCTCTATAAGATGAAGAGACGTATCCGTCGCAACGCAGGTACGACCGATGTTGCCGGTGTTGGCGGGTATTTCGGGTTCATGTAGTACTATATGCATTATCTGCCCTGTTCCTTGCGAAGCTTTTCAACAAAGCGTGCAAGTCTTTCCATAGCTATTTTAAGATGGTCCAAAGAATATGCGTAGGATATACGCAGGAAGCCCTCACCGCAGTCACCGAAAGCGGTTCCGGGTACGGCCGCAACCTTCTCCTCTTCAAGGAATCTTGTGGCAAACTCATCGCTGGTCATACCAAATTCCTTGACACAGGGGAATACGTAAAATGCGCCGTAAGGCTCAAAGCAATCAAGTCCCATCTTATTAAACGCATCAAGAAGGAAACGTCTTCTCTGGTTGTATGCATCACGCATCTTGGCAATATCGTCATCGCCGTTCTTGATAGCCTCTATAGCGGCGTACTGGCTGGTGGTAGGAGCGCACATAATGCAGAACTGGTGAATCTTGGTCATCTGCGAAATAACTTCTTTGGGACCGCACGCGTAGCCGAGTCTCCAACCGGTCATGGCATATGCTTTGGAGAAACCATTGATAAGAATGGTGCGCTCCTTCATGCCGGGAAGTGAAGCGATGGATACGTGCTTACCCTTATATGTAAGCTCTGCATAAATTTCATCGGACATTACAAAAATGTCCTTCTCTACGCAGACCTTGGCAATAGCTACAAGGTCGCTCTCTTCCATAATGGCGCCTGTAGGGTTATTGGGGAAGGGAAGTATTAAGACTCTGGTCTTGTCCGTAATGGCATCCCTAAGTTCCTGCTCAGTTAATCTAAACTCGTTCTCAGCCTTAAGCTCAATAATTACGGGCTTACCGCCTGCAATAATGGTACAAGGCTCGTAGGAAACGTATGAAGGCTGGGGAATAAGTACTTCGTCGCCGGGGTTGAGCATGGCGCGAAGTCCCACATCGATACCCTCCGAACCGCCTACGGTAATAAGCATTTCGGTAGTGGGGTCGTAGGATACATTGTACTTTCTCTCAAGATATTTGCTAATCTCCTGTCTTAACTGAAGAAGACCAGAGTTAGAGGTATATATTGTTTTTCCTTTTTCAAGGGAATAGATGCCCTCGTCCCTGATATGCCAGGGTGTGTCAAAGTCAGGCTCGCCCACACCGAGGGAAATGGCATCTTTCATTTCATGAACTATGTCGAAAAACTTACGAATACCCGAGGGCTTAAGCTTAACGACTTCTTCCGACAGCGGTATTCTCATAATGTAATAGTCTCCCTTTCATCAACTTTTTTCTGACCGATAATGGTACCGTGGTCTTTGTATTTCTTGAGTACAAAGTGGGTGGAAGTACTGATGACGGTCTCTAAGGTGGAGCTTGTCCGATACGAAAAGTGATACTTCTTTTAACGTCTTTCCTTCAAGAGAAACCAAAAGGTCAAATCCACCTGAAATAAGATAAACTGCATTAACTTCGGGATACTTGTAGATGCGCTCTGCGATATTGTCAAAGCCCTGTCCTCTCTGAGGGGTAACCTTAACTTCGATAAGGGCGCTTACTTTCTCGATGGAAGTCTTGTCCCAGTCTATAAGAGTATGGTATCCGCAGATGATGCCTTCCTCTTCCATAGCCTTAATTTCATTGGCCACATCAATCTCGGGGTAGCCTAAAAGTACGGCAAGTTCGCTGATATCTATACGGGAATTCTTCTCAATAACGTTTAAAATCTGTTCTCTCATATTAAGTCTCCTTTAGATTACTTTATAAAGTTCGTCCGTCTTGGCAGGCTCTAAGAATCTGCGCATTTCTCCGTTTATAAGTACCCTGTCGTTATTGTCGGTACACTTGCCTATAATTGTGGCCTCTATGCCGGCGGCCTGTAAATCCATTACAAGGCGGTTGCCGTCTTCGGCGGTCATAAGCATGCTGCCTCCCGACATAAGCTCGTAAGGGTTAATGTCAAAGAAATTGCAAATCTCAACAGTCTCCTGCTTAACGGGTATCTTTCTTAAGTCTATCAAAAGTCCAACGCCAGAGCTTTCTGCAAGTTCCCAAAGGGCTCCGAATACACCGCCCTCGGTAACATCATGCATCGCAGTCACGCCGGACTTAACGGCGGGTGCGGCCTCAGGTACCACAGATAGAAACTTATCAAAGTTCTTGCTGTCGTATATAAGTTTCGGCGGAAATTTTTTTAAAAGCTCCGCTTCTTTTTCTTTGGCTAATATGGAAGTGCCTTCTAAGCCTATCCATTTGGTGATTACCACATCGTTGCCGGGCTTGGCGCCTCCGGTCTTAACGAATGCTTCCTCCTTAACCTTTCCGACTGCCGTCAGCGAAAGAACAGGCTTCGTCACACCTTTGGTAATCTCGGTATGTCCGCCCATTATCTGTATATTTAAAGCCTTACAGGATTCATCCAAATCCTTCATGATGGCCTTTATATCTTCTTCTTCGGTATTAATCGGCAGAAGTGCCGTAACTAGAATTCCTATGGGAGTTGCGCCGCTTGATGCAAGATCGTTAACCGCAACATTTACTGCGTAAAGACCGATGTCCTCCGAAGTCCCGGTAATCGGGTCGGTGGAAAGCACCATAACTTCATCGTCCTCTAATTTAACGCAAGCGCAGTCTTCCCCAACACCTGCTCCGATGAGGACCTCACTGCGCTTACTGCCTGTTTTCTTAAGTATGGACCGTTTAAGGACGTTTTCCGGTACTTTACCTATCTTCACGCTTTTACTCCCGTTTCGTTGTCTTAGATAAAATAAGATGTTACAATTGGAATGACCATACAAAGTACTAAAATCGCGACAAGTACTATGGTGAAGATACGTCTGTTTTTCCTGTTAAAAAAATTCATAATACTATTCCTTTAAATACATTTCTAATGGAGAAAATTATAGTCTATGTATTGGAAAATTGCAAGTTTACTGATGTTCGCAATATTCGGAGCCTGGACCTGGTACGAATCTAAATCCAGAGCCCGTAAGATGCAAAAAAAAGAAGACGATTTCTGGGAACGTGAACTTTTGGCCGATTCCGTAAGACGTAAGCCCATTGACGGGTTGAAATATGTTAAGATTCCCGACGACCTTCCGACCGAACTGCTTAGCGACGTACCCGAAATGGAGAGTATCCTTGCCACCATTGACGGTCTTCGCAAGGATAAGATTCTTAATCTTACCGGCTACACCAATACCGATTTGAAGATGGAATACGGTGCCGCCAACCTTACGGATTTGTCTCGCTTTGACGGTAATTTTACAACTCTTATCACTACATTTCAAAAGTGGGCAGACCTTCTTTTGGATGCGGGATATGAGGCGGAAGCTGTATCACTTATGGAATTTATCGTCGATAACGGCGGCGATATCGGTAAGACTTACAGACTTCTCGGTCGTCACTATATTGACGCGGGAGAGCCTTCCAAATTGGACGTTCTTATAGAGCGTGCGCGTAAGCTTAAATCGCTTAACACGCCTTACATAGTTGAGTCCATCGAGGCTTTGAAGCCCTGATTTTTCTTTTATTATTATCTCAAATATCTTATAATCAGTATATAGATATATGCATTGGGGAACGCGGCATAGTCCCGTACTCCGCATTAAATTATCGGAGGTTACAACATGAAACTCAACAAAAAACGTACCTGCCTTATCGGCTTTGCCTTCTTCGGCATTCTGCTCCTGTGGCAGGTATACGACTCTTGGTGTCCCACCTTTTTAACCGATATTTTTGCTCGCAGGATGTACGGAATGTCTTCTGCTGAGTTAAAGGCGAGTGACCCCTCCACCATTTTGAATGTTCAGTGGATAGTCGGAATTATTATGGCGTGTGACAATCTTGCGGCGCTCATTCTTTTACCCATATTCGGTAATCTGTCTGATAAGACCAAGAGCCCTATCGGCAAAAGAATGCCTTACATCCTTACGGGTACCTTCGTTGCAGCTGTGGCATTTCCTTTTATCCCTCTTTTCTTCCATAAGAATAACATCGTTGGCATGGTAATCATGATGGCTATCGTGCTTATGTTCATGATGATGTATCGTAACCCCGCGGTTGCGCTCATGCCCGATATCACGCCCAAGCCTTTAAGAGCTAAAGCTAACGGTATCATCAATATCATGGGTTACCTCGGCGGTGCGGCTGCTACGGTTCTCGGAATCTTCTTAAAGCTTTCCGACTACATCAACGCTTCCGATGAAGCCAGAAAAGTATGGACTATCGAAATTCCTTTCCTGATTGCTTCCGTGCTCATGGTGATTTCCGCTCTTGTTCTTTTCTTTACCATTAAGGAGAATAAGCTTGCTGAAGAGTTAAAGCCTGAAATGGAAGAAGGCGAGCGCCTGGCTGCTATCGAAACTCCCGTCGACGATGACAAGCCTATGTCCGCTGCCAACAAGAAGATGCTTCTTGCAATCCTCGGCGCTGAGTTCTTATGGTTCATGGCAGATAACGCTATCGGAACATACATCGGTAACTACGTAATTTATTACTTACAGTCTTCATCCAGCAAGACCATGATTCTTACAATCCTTGGCGGTCTCGCATCTGTAATCGGTTTCGCAACTGCAGGCTCAATCGCTGATAAGATTGGTCGTAAGTGGACCATTTCCATCGGTCTTGGTGTTACGGTTCTTGGCTATATCGTAATGCTCTTTGCTAAGCCTACAGGCGTTGTAGTAGGTGCTAACGGTGAGTTCACCTTCCCCGTAATCCTCTTTGTAGTATGGGCTATCAAGGGTTATGGTATGGCACTCGTACATAACTGTTCCTTCCCGATGGTTGTGGAACTTTGTTCCTCTGCCAAAATCGGCAAGTTCACGGGTTACTACTACGCAGCAAGCATGTCGGCTCAGACCGTTACACCTATCCTTTTGGGCCTTGTATTCATGGCATCAAGCGCATGGGGCGTGCTTCCCATCTATGCAGGCATCCTGATGGTATTAAGCTTTACAGTATTTACCGCACTTGTTAAGAACATTAAGGCTAGTAAAGTTTCCAACGCTAAGGGACTTGAAGCTTTGGGCGATGACTAAGTTATAAAGAAACTATTGCGGCACTCCTCAGTGAATTGAGGGGTGCCGTTTTAATTTGCAAAAAGACCGGTTTGGTATTATCGTACTTTTATAGACTTATATAGATAGCAGGGGAGATTATCTATGAGTATTGAAGAAGAAGTTCATGGTATAGTTGCTGCACAACGGGCTTTTTTCAAAACAGGTAAAACGCTTGATGTGAAGTTTAGGATAGCGCAGTTGAAAGCTTTAAAGGCTTCGGTTTTGACGCATGAAGCTGATATGGTCGATGCGCTTCATAAAGATCTTGGAAGGCATTCGGTGGAAGCTTTCTTTTGCGATGTGGGCTCTGTGATACTGGAGATTAACGAGGCCATTCGTGGGGTGAAACGCTGGAGTCGTACGGAAGTTCATTTCAGCGGGCTTGTGTGCTTCCCAAGTATATTTACGCGTGTCTATAAGATGCCTTATGGTGTGTCGCTGATTATAAGCCCTTTTAACTTTCCTTATGTACTTTCGCTCGGAGTATTGACCGCTGCTATCGCGGGCGGTAATACAGCTGTGATTAAGGCAAGTTCCAAAGCTCCGAATTGTACGAAGGTTTTGATGGATATAGTCGCGGATGCTTTCCCGCCTGAGTATATTACTGTGCTTGGTGGCGGGCACGATGTGGCAGACTGCTGCCTTAATGAGCGCTTTGATAAAATTTTCTACACCGGCTCTACCAATGTGGGCAAGCATGTTCTTGAATGCGCTTCTAAGAACCTTACTCCTGTGGCTTTGGAGCTTGGTGGCGAGACCGGTAACTGGTGCATTGTTCGAAAGGATGCAGATATAAGGGACGCGGCTCACAAGATTGCTTTCTTTAAGATTGTGAATAGCGGACAAGTATGCGTAAATATCAATCAAGTGGCTGTTGCGCGTGAAATCGCTGATGAATTTGTATCGGCTGTAAAAGAAGAAATAATCCGTCAGATAGGCGAACGCAGCTGTGTGAACCCCGAGTACGCTTGTCTCATAAGCGACTCCGCATACAAGAAATGTGCTGAAGAGGCAGAACTCTACCGCGAACGTATAGTCTTTGGTGGAGAAGGCTGTCCCGAGACTCGGAAATACTCGCCTACAATAATCTATCCTGTAGATATTAATGAGCCTATTGTCATGCACGAGTTATTCTGTCCCTTGCTCCCCATCGTTCCTTTCGATGATGACAAGATTGATGAGCTGCTTGAAACTATCGAATCTCGCGAACACGGATTATCTCTCTATATCTTCACCAAGAACGTTCGCTGGGCGAAACGTGCCATGAGTCACCTACAGTTTGGTGGAGGCTGCATCAACGAAATCCTCTTACAGCTTGTCGTCAAAGGAGCTCCCTTCAACGGCACCGGTCACTCCGGCATGGGCGCCTACCACGGCGAATGGGGCTTCAGAGAATTTACACATCCCTCAACGGTGTTAGTAGGCTCAAGGCACTTTAATCTGAGGCTGCGGGAGCATCCTTATGAAGGAAGCACGATTAATAAGTATAAGTTTTTTAAGTTTATGGAGAAATAAAACCGGGCTCGGCTATTAAGCCGGGCCCTTACTATTTGCCATACTTTGCCATCAATTTATCTATATACCTCGACGCCTCATTCCTGGTTAACTTTTCAAGTTCATAAGGACAATCGACGTGATACATTTCTATCAGTCGCTTTAACTTCTCAATCTGGAAAGGTCTGATGGGACTCTCCCTCTTAATCTGATATATGAGTTTCTTCGGCTCAAAGGACTCTGGATACTTAGCCTCAAAATCCTTCTTCAGGCACTGAAATAACTGAGATGTCGCAAGCGCGTCGTTGTATGCGCGGTGAGCTTGAAGCGGTATACCGTAGTGCTCACACATGGCGGTAAGTCGCTTGCTGTCGAGTTCGGGATGGCAGGCGCGGGAGATTTTGAGAGTGTCGACACCTTCTTTTTCAAAAGTGAGTCCCAGATTCACGGCGGCATGCTTCACAAAAGAAAAATCAAACATGATGCGGTGGCCCACTAAGGGTAAGTCTTCGCAGAATTCAATAAGGCGCGGTATCACTTCTGCTGCCCCTGGGGCGTTGCATACGTCTGCTTCGGTGATGCCGGTAAGCTCGATGGTTTTTTCTTCGAGTTTTCGACAGGGACACAAAAATTCGGAGAAGTTATCCACAACTTCCCCGTTTATAACCTTTACGGCCCCGATTTCTATTATTCTGTCAAGCTTGGGGCTTAAGCCCGTGGTCTCTAAATCAAGTGATACGTATGAGTTCATGCTTCCTTCTTAAATGTGGGACAGATGTCTTTAAGATAACATTCCGAGCATTTAGGCCTCGGTGCCTTGCAAATGGTTCGACCGAGCGCAATAAACCAGTGATTGATGTACAGCCAATAGTCGCGGTCCACTACTTTCATAAGGTCGAACTCGGCTTTAACCAGGTCGGAAGTATCAACTAAGCCAAGCTTATTGGATATGCGTAAGACGTGGGTATCCACTACTACCGACGGCTCCCTGAATATGTTGCCGCGAATAACATTGGCGGTCTTACGACCTACTCCGGGAAGGCTTGTAAGTGACTCAATATCGGAAGGCACTTCGCCGCCGAAACGGTCACATAGCGCGCGGGAGCAGCCGATAATGTTCTTGGCTTTATTATGATAAAAGCCCACGGAATGGATGATATCCTCAAGTTCAAGCAAGTCTGCGGAAGCAAGCGCCGCTACGGTCGGATATCTCTTAAACAATACCTTGGTGACTTCATTAACTCTCGCATCGGTGCACTGGGCGCTCATGATGGTGGCAACAAGAAGCTGCCACGCATCATCGTGATTAAGGTAACAGGTCAAATCACGCCCATATTCTCGCTCCATGCGATCAAAGATTTCTTGTATATATTTCTTCATCATTAATCCAGTTTCATGATAAATTGAAGGATACGCTTAACGGGAGCTTCGAGGTCCTTTCTCTTAAGGAGGCCTTTCTCCATAGCCATCTTGACTCTGTCGGGGAAGCCTGTAGCCATCTTGACGTCTTCGCCTGCAAGGATTTCTTTGTAATGCTCGCTTCTGTTCCACCAGTCGGAGATAACGATGCCGTTGTAACCCCATTCACCGCGCAGGATGCCTGTAATAAGATCGTAACACTCAGCTGCTCTGTAGCCGTTAATGGTGTTGTAAGCGGTCATGATGGACCAGGGGTCTGATTCCTTAACTGTTATTTCAAAGCCCTTTAAGTAAATCTCTCTTAATGCGCGCTCTGATACTCTTGAGTCGCAGTGCTTTCTGTTGGTTTCTTTGTTGTTGCATGCAAAGTGCTTGATACATGCGCTTACGCCGTTAGACTGTACTCCGCGTACGACTGCTGCCGCAAGCTTACCCGAAAGAAGGGGGTCCTCCGAATAATATTCGAAGTTACGTCCGTTCATGGGGTTTCTGTGAATGTTAAGTGCGGGAGCAAGCCACATGCCAAGGTTGTTTTCTTTTAACTCCTGTCCTACTGCGTCGCCAAGCTCCTCCAAAAGAGCATCGTTCCATGTGGAAGCAAGAAGTGTAGCGCAGGGCCATGCCGTAGTATTGACGCCTGTTTCGGGAGCAAGACGCACGCCTGCAGGACCGTCGGCTGTCATGATGGAAGGAATGCCGTACTCGGGAAGATTGCCGATTCCCCAGGTATTGGCAACAACTGTGTTGGGCTGTCCGCCGAGAAGATGGATAAGCTCATCGTCTGAAAGCTGCTTAACAAATTCATCAAGGGTAATCTTGCCTTCAAATACTTCGATGAAAGGACGCTTACCGTTGAAAGGCTTGAAGAGACCATACTGGTCGCGGCCTCTTGATGCGGGCACGATACACTCTTCCGTACCGGGCTTCATCTTTTTGATGCCGCACTCGTCCATGTTGCGGTGTTTGCCCTTGGGAAGTTTTTCAAAGGTTCCGTCAGCCAAAAGTCTTTCTTTTAAATCTACGGGATTAAGCTTCTCACTTAACTGCTCGGTAACTGTATCCTTGGAAATCTTAACTGTGTAGTCAAGCTCAAGAGCCTCTCTTACGGAGCTGCCCACATAGAGCTTGTACTCGCCCTTCTCAAGCACCCACGCAGACTTTTCAATCTTGCCGAGGTCGTCGTAGGAAGCCATCTTATTAATGTCGATTTCAAAAGAAAGGGTCCTGGTCTCGCCGGGCTCAAGTTCTTTAGTCTTAGCGTATGCCAAAAGAACACGCGCGGGCTTACCGATCTTACCCTGAGGCGCCTCAAAGTATACCTGAACAACTTCCTTACCGGGCATTTTACCGATATTGGTAACCTGCACGAAAAGATTAAGCTTGTTGTCGTCTTCCCAGACATCGCTGGTCTGAATGCTGAAATCGGTGTAGGAAAGACCGTAGCCGAAGGGATATACAACCTTCTTGTCAGCGCCGGGAACAGTCTCGAAGTATCTGTATCCTACAAATACATCATCTGTATAATCTACGTAATCAAAAGAATCATGGAAATGCTCGGTGGAAGGATAGTCGGTTAACTTCTCCGCAAATGTATCGGGAAGCTTACCTGAAGGATTGGCAAGTCCGCAAAGGATTCTTGCAGCCGCAAGTCCGCCTTCCATGCCACCCTGCCAAGCGAGGAGTGCCGCGCCGATTTTCTTATCCTTCTTAATCCATGTGGTGTCAACGATACCACCCACGTTAAGAAGTACCACAACCTTGTCAAAAGCACCTGTTACGGCCTTGATAAGTCTCTTCTCGGCAGCCGACAGATAGAAGTCTCCGTCAGGGAACAATCTGCCTGAACGCTTGGGCATGGACTCGTAGTTCGGGTCTCCCTCGCCCCAGGGATTGTATTCGTTGTTGCATTCGATGTCGGAGCGGTCCCAGCCTTCACCTGAAAAACGACTGATGGAAATAACAGCCACTTCACTGACTGCTGCCGCATCCTTTAATAAGTTCTCGGGAAGCTTAGGCTCCTCAAGCATACCGGGAGCGATACCTTTCTTGTACTGCTCTTCGACGTTAGCTTTGTAGAAAGAATTAAGAGGCTCGTAAGTCTCTGTAAGTCCTACTTCTTTAAGACCCTCATAAATATTACGAATGTACTTTGTAAATACGTCACCGCTTCCGCCGCCGCCTTTAACATAGTCAAATGTTCCCTTGCCAAAAAGTGCAAGCTTGGTTCCTTTCCTAAGGGGAAGAAGGCTGTCTTCGTTCTTAAGAAGCACCATTCCTTCCTCGGCTGCTTTAAGTGATAATGCGATGTGCTCGTCCGAGCAGGTTACTCTTCCGCTTTCGTAAAGAGGAAGGTTAGGCTGATAAAGATGTCTGGCCCATTTTTTCATACTGTTTTCTCCCAATACTTTAAATAGTGTTTATAATTCATAAGGTCCGTCGCCGATTTCCACTACGTAGAACTCTGCGGTAAGACCTGTTTTTTCAGTGTATTCCTTGCCGACATTCTCGATAAAAGCATCGATGCACTCATTCTTAACGATTGATACGGTACATCCGCCGAAACCACCGCCGGTAATACGTGAGCCTACCACTCCGGGCTGCTTCCATGCGGAATCTACCAAAACATCGATTTCCTTACAGGATACTTCGTAGTCGTCGCGAAGTGAAATGTGGCTCTGATTCATAAGCTCACCGAAATGCTTGATATCGCCTGCCGCAAGAGCCTTAACGGCTTCAATGGTACGCTGGTTCTCATATACTGCGTGCTTGGCGCGCTTCCTGCATACGGGGTCCTTAATTACGTCAGCGTGCTTGTCATACTCTTCGTTCGTAAGGTCACCAAGAGTCTTAATATCACAAACCGTCTGCAAATCTTTAAGCGCCGCCTCGCTTTCGTTTCTTCTGTCGTTATAAGCAGAGTCCACAAGATGGTGTTTAACCTTTGAATTGGTAATAACTATCTTGGCATCGGGCATCTTAACTGAGGCGTACTCATAATTAAGTGTTGCACAGTCAAGGAAGATTGCGTGGTCCTTCTTACCCATTGCCGATGCGAACTGATCCATGATACCGCAATTCATACCGTTAAACTTATTCTCCGAAAACTGTCCGATAAGTGCAAGGTCAACGTTAGATATGTCGAATCCGTAAAGACTTCTCAATGTAAACCCTGTAAGCACCTCAATAGATGCCGATGAAGAAAGTCCCGAACTGTTGGGGATATTTCCGTTAAATAAAATATCGAAACCATGATTAAGTTTCATTCCCTTCTCAGCAAATGCCCAGATGACTCCCGCGGGATACGCTGCCCACCTTAACTCTTTGGACGGCTTAAGCTCGTTATTTAAGTCGATACTTATTACTCCGCTCGTTGGAATGTTCATGGAGTAGAAATTTACTACCATGTCCTTTCTTTCTCTGACTGCGGCATATGTACCGATAGTCAGCGCGCAGGGAAATACGTGACCGCCGTTATAGTCGGTGTGCTCACCTATAAGATTTACTCTGCCGGGGGCAAAGAAAAATCTAAGTCCCTCGGAAGTCCCGTAAACTTTGGCGAATTCTTGTGTTAATGTCTGTTTCATAACCTACTCTTCTTCTCCTTAATCTCAAAGCATCGCAAGCATCTCAACCGCTGCCTGTCTGGTGCCTTCATAATCTATATCTTCAATTCGCTCCTGCATCTTCTCGTAGACAGACTCAAGTCTCTCATCAAAGTTGTAGATGCTTATGGCAGAAATAATGTCCCTCGCTCCGTCATAGTCAAAATCGTCGGCCGCATAGAAGAGACTTCGCATGGACTGGCGGACTGCCTCCCTGTCCACCGGTTTTCTTTTGACTATAGTTGCTTCTTCCTTGTTGTTAAAGGACTTCAAGTCTACGATAATCTTGTCAATCTCTTCATTGAGCGACGGAAGCTTTTCGTGAATGGCCGCCATATCTCTCTTGTGTCCGAGTCTTTCAAGCTCTAAGGACTTCTCGCTTAAAGAAAGCGCGCCAAGCATCTTGGAAGTTGACTTAAGAGAGTGAACTTCTATCGTAAATCTGCCCACATCTTCTATTTCCGCAAGCTTATTGATGGTGTCTTTCTTGTCCTGTAAGGATGCCGAAAAATCTTTAAGAAGGGAATTGTACATATCCATGTTGCCGTTGGTATATGTAAGTCCTGTCGTAACGTCAATGTATTTGAAGCCGCCGAACTTATTGGTCGGTTGTGAGGATTCCTGCGTATATTCTACAGTCGTAACCGTAACCTTCTCGGGCGGAAGCCATTTCTTAAGACATGCTTCCAAAAGCGCGGTTTCAACAGGCTTTGGAAGAAAATCGTTCATGCCCGCACTCTTAAAGAGCGCCTCGACACCCTCAATGGTATTGGCAGAAAGGGCAATAATCGGCACGCTCCTGTGGTATGAATCGTCGTATCCGCGAATAGCTTTCGTGGCTTCGACTCCGTCCATGCCCGGCATCATATGGTCCATAAAAATAATATCATACTTAGTCTTATTAATCAGTCTGATAGCGTCTGTACCCGAACCGGCAGTATCCGTCGCAAGTCCGTAAGGCTTCAGGAGTCCCTGAGAAACCTTAAGGTTAATGTCATTATCATCAACAATAAGCGCGCGTGCACCTGTAATGTTAATGGTCTCGCGAGTCTCTGTCTTACTTAATTCGCCCGTGATGCCTTCGCCGTTAAATACATCGGCTATGCCTTTGTACCAGACGGGCTTCTTAACATACAAGGTGTTCCTGTCGTATACGACTTCCTTGGTGGAATCAATAAAATCTACAAAAGTAATGCCCAAATCTCTTAACTCAGAAACGTCCTTAATCTGGATAAACTTACTGTGTTCAAGGAAAAGGTGCGTAAAAGTCTTCTTACCGCTTTCCACGAATATTTCGCCGATGTTGGTAAGAGAAACATGGCTCACACCAAGCTTATCAAGAAGGCTTGCCACAATCGCTTCTTCGCCCTTGTCCGGAATATAGAGTGCAACGTGTTTATCCTCAGGGTTCTTAATCTTACACGCTTCATCCGCACATAAAATCGGCAGTGAAAGGGTAAAAGAAAAACTTGTGCCCACTCCTTCCTTGGACTCTACAATAATGCGTCCGTCCATACGCTCCACAAGCGCTTTGCCGATGGTAAGGCCGATTCCCAGACCGCCCTCGTCACGGGATGCGGTATTATTCTCCTGCTCGTAAGGAAGGAATATTCTGTTGATGATATCTTCGGACATTCCTTTACCCGTATCGGACACTATAAAGGTCACCTTGCAGGTTTCTTCATCGGCTTTGCCTGATATGGACAAAGTGATGCTTCCCTCCTTGGTAAACTTATCTGCGTTAGAAAGAAGATGCACCAGCACCTGCTTAATACGCGTGGCATCTCCCTTTAAAATAGCGGGTAGACTCGGGTCTGCGTCCACCAGAAAATGAACGTTCTTATCACCGATGTTTATCCTCGCAATTGAGGTTACCTCGTTAATCAGATCATTAATCTCGAAAGGCGTATTGTTGATGGTAATGTTACCGTCAAGCATACTCTCATAGTCTAAGATGCTGTTAATGGTCATAAGAAGGTTTCTGGTAGCGGTCTGCATATCGCTTAAGTGCTCGCGCTCTTCAGGGTCCTTGACCTGGCTTAATAGCATATTGGCTATTCCCATGATGGCGTTCATGGGCGTACGTATTTCGTGGCTCATATTGGCCATGTAAAGTCTTCTGTTATCCTGGTTAAACTCCGATTTCTTTCCTCGTTTAAACATAGAGATACCTTCCTTTACTTGTAGTCCCCCGAAATGTACTACTTGTCAGACGATGATGAAATATGTATGTTATTGGATGCGGAAGTAATTGCATAGGACATGCATGCCACCACAATAAGATGCTGAGTGAACATGGTGCTCACAATGCCGTTAACCGCAGATGCTTCTATATTGGTCTTATTCTCCTCCGAATAAGCAACCGTAACAATTGCCGCAGCAATAAGGTTTCTAAACTGTCTTCCGACTCCGAAGTTACCGAGTCCTCTTACCGATTTAAGAGCGTCGCTTACCTCTCTTACGTCGCTTATGTAGCTCTGAAGGTCTTCGCGCTTAATAACCATAGCTATGGTCGCCAGTGTACCAAGCGATCTGTCGCCAAAAGAAATCCTTGCTTTTTTAAGAACCTTTTCGACTTCGATGGTCTTATCGCATCTCTCCTCGGCAGTGCCGGCAAAGAGGCTTAGAACACAGGCTACTGTCTGAGCGTTATTGTTGACAATGAATTTCTTTTTCAAAATGTCAAAGCAGGCTTCGCTGTCAGCTACTATGTCATCAACACTCTTATCTGTAAGTGCCATGAGAGTACATCCAACGATGTCCTCGTAAGAAGTCAGGAAAGGATGTTTCTTCCTGAGTCCCTTATAAACGGCATTGACCTTCTCAATGACTTGCTCGTAATGAACGTTCTGAACAGATTTATAAATAATTGATGCGGGTACTCCGAAAAAATCCGAACCTGAGCAAATCTTTCTTAAAGAAGCATAGAGTTCGTTAATCTTCTGCGCCGCATAGTCGGGATCGGTGCTCTCCGCTACGGCTGCTGCCGCAACTTCCTTGGCCAGAGTTCCCTTGATGTTTACCAAACCTGCGGAGTGTCTGCTTATGAGTTTTTTGGCTTCTTTAAGCCTCTCCTCGTCGATGGGTACGGTACTTCCAAGAAGCGATGCCGCATATGATGAAGCAGCGTAGTTGCCGTCAAGTTTGTAGACCTTTTTGGCCGTGTTAAAATCGTCGATGAACCTTTTTGTTAACCTGCTAAGTGTTGCATTCATACTTAATACCCTGTACCTTTCATTTTCTCATATTCCCCTTACAATTTTATTATAGAGGCATGCTATTTACAACTAAAAAAGCATCTCTCTTGTGTGTCTTCAGGGCATGAGATAAAATAAAAGCATAGCATTTCGCAATCAAAGGGACGGAAGTATTATCATGCAATCAAATCAGGAGATTTCCGCATCAAAACAGGCTGCCGGAAAGGTCAGTCTTGTAAATATTGTTTCTGCATTGTTTCTTTTTCTGATAATTGTACTTAATGTATTCTGTGCGGAAAAAGGTTCTTTTTTTCATAAGCGTGTGTTTTTATTACCCAATTGGGCATTGTTGCTGATTGGGCTTGTGTTTGTTGCTCTGTATTTTGCTCTGTGCCGGGCTTTGCAGGGTACAAAATTTGGCAAATCGGCGGCTGATATTTCGGCTCGACCGATGACAATACGAATTATACTGCTTGTCGTGTTTGTGCTTCAGTTAGCCGCATGCTACGGGGCATATTTCGAGACCGGCTGGGACGTTAAGATGCTACTTGATAATGCCCGGATTTATGCAGGAAGCGGAACTCTTGCAAGTGCCGATTATTTCTCATGGTACCCCAACAATCTGTTTTTACTTAAGATTTATGCATCTATGTTCAAATTGTTCGGGGGCGCGGCCGGTATATATGTGATTTTATTGATAAATGCCTTGTCAAACAGTCTAAGCGGATTGTGCCTGTTTCGTGTGTTACGAAAACTATTCGATGTTAAGCGCGCGTGGCTGGGATTCGTCTTCTGGCTGGTGCTTGTCGGAACAAGCCCGTGGTTGCTCGTACCGTATTCAGATTCCGTTGCTCTGTTTATTCCTGTTCTGATTTTTGACTTATGGCTGCAGGCACGTGAGGCTTCGTTTGGCAAAAGAATGTTTTTGTACGTCGCTGTCGCTTTACTTGCTGCTTTGTCCTATCGCATTAAGCCGCAGGCGTTCATTGTTGTAATTGCACTAATTTTGTTACAGATAAAGTCGTTGTTTAAACCCGGAAAAGTTTCGGAAAAGGCGTTATTTGTATCTGTCCCGTGTATAGTATTAGCGGTTTTTCTGGCCCTTACCGGGATGTGGGCGAAGAGTTCTTTAAACCTTACGAAGGAAAGTCACTTCTCTATGGCACACTTCCTGATGATGGGTGCCAATTATGACACCAACGGAACCTACAGCGAAGAAGATGTGAATTATTCCTCTTCTTACGCCACAGTTAAAGAACGCAGCCGTGCCGACCTTCTTCTTACTCAAGAAAGATACGCGGACATGAGCTTAAATGTGTTCAATCACTTAAAAAACAAGTTACTCGTGAACTTCCATGACGGAACCTTCGCCTGGGAAAAAGAAGGAAACTTCTACACCACCATCTATCCCGGCAAGCTTCCCGTAATTTCAAATGTTGCCGCTTCAGTGTCGTACGGCGGGGGCGAAGCTCAAAAAGCCTCCGAATGCATCCGCCAATGCTTCTGGCTTACTCTGCTCATCATGGCAGTATTAAGCGGATTAACTTGCCGTAACAAAGAGCTCTCGACAATCTTCCTGACCATCCTCGGGCTGATTGTATTCCTGCTACTGTTCGAGGCACGAGCCCGGTACCTGTATTCCAATGTGCCGCTGTTTATAGTTGTCGCGCTGAGCTTTCAACTGCCGAAAAAGAATAAATAACATCAAAAAAGGAAATGGTTAACCATTTCCTTTTTAAGTGCATGCAAAAAGCGGGTGATGGGAATCGAACCCACGTATCCAGCTTGGAAGGCTGGTGTTCTACCATTGAACTACACCCGCGTAAAAATATGGCTTGTATCTCACAACAAGCCATATTCTATAATAGTTATAAGTGTTTGTCAATTCGTTTTTAACCTAATTCCGAAAGAGCTTTGTCGAGCTCGCCCCACTCATCCATGAGGTTTAGGAGGTTCTCCTCGGCAGCGTCAATTTCGCCTTGAATCTCAGTTAATTTTGAATAGTTGGATGCGTAGGCGGGATTCTGAAGTTCGTCTTTCTTGGACGAAATTACATCTTCGAGGCCTGCAATCTGCTCCTCAAGCTTCTCCATTTTCTTCTGAATCTTGGAGCGCTCTTTGCCGGGGTTATTGTAAGCGTTCTGCGTAGCGGGCTTGGGTTGCTCGGGGGCAGGCTCTTGTTTCTTGGAAGCCCCGAAATCAGTCCCTGTATCGGTACCGCCGTTACGCTTTTCTTCGTATTCTTCATATCCGAAGTTATAAGTCTTAACGCCGTCAGCGGTGAACTCAAGAAGTCTGGTCGCAACCTTCTTAACAAAGTATCTGTCGTGAGATACGAAGATTACGGAACCGGCGAAGTCTTTGAGCATGCTTTCAAGGGTTTCCTTGCCCACTATGTCCATGTGGTTGGTAGGCTCGTCGAGGATTAAGAAGTTAGGGCCGGTCTTAAATATCTTACAAAGCGCAAGGCGCACTCTCTCGCCTCCCGAAAGCATGTTAACCTGCTTAAATACATCGTCGCCACGCAACAGGAAGGCTCCAAGATCGCTTCTAACCTCAGTCTCCGTAAGATTAGGGAACATATCCCAGTAATCGTCTATAACAGACTTTTCCGAGGTATACTGAGCCATCTGCTGGTCGAAATATCCAACATCAACATTCACACCATACTTAAACTCACCCGAAAGGGGCTCAACCATACCAACAAGGGTCTTTAAGAATGTGGACTTACCGATTCCGTTACCACCGATAATGCCTATCTTCTCGCCCTTTTTCATGTCGAGGTTGACTTTCTCCAAAAGCTTATCGTAACCGATTCCTAAGTCTTTTATAAAAAGAACGTCTTTACCGGTCTCGCGAAGCGGTACAAAAGAAGCTTTAAAGCTTTTCGTGTCGTATCTGTCGGGAGCCTCTACTATCTCCATATGCTCGATAGCTTTAAGCTTGGAGCGGGCAGCCGCAACCTTGGTGGGAGTGTTCTTCCACTGCTCTACCCAGTCGCGAAGGCGTTTGATTTCTTTCTGCTGAGCTTCGTAGTCTTTCTTTTGCTTTTCAAAAGCTTCTTTCTTAAGCTCGATGAACTTGGTGTAGTTGCCGCTGTAGCGGGTCATCTTGCCGTACTCGATTTCGTAGACGGTCTCGACGATGTTATCAAGGAACATTCGGTCATGAGACACGAGTACGATGGCACGGGGGTAGTCCTTTAAGTATCCTTCAAGCCACTCGACCGTCTCGATATCAAGATGGTTGGTAGGCTCGTCGAGAAGAAGGATGTCGGGCTTCTCCAAAAGAAGCTTTACGAAGGCAATCTTCGTACGCTGGCCTCCCGAAAAATCGGAGAGGGGTTTCTTCTTGTCTTCGTCTGTGAAGCCAAACTTTTTAAGGACTATTTCGTATTCTTTTTCATAATAATAGCCACCTATGTAGTTAAACTGCTCCTGTAGGCGGGTATATTGTTCAAGTAACTTCTCTGAGTGGTCGGTCTGCATACGGGCTACCATGTCATCCATGGTGCGCTGCATGGCACGAATCGGTTCGAATACCTTCTTAACCTCGGTCTCGAGGGAAACAGTGTCATCGGCGAAAGCCATCTGCTTAAGGTAACCGATCTGAGGGTTGCCGGTCTTGGCAATGTAAATATCCTCATCGGAATCTCGCTTTACGAGGTCCACTTCGCCGGTGATCAGCTTAAGAAGAGTGGTCTTACCACAGCCGTTTCGGCCTACGACCGCTATTTTTTCTCTGTTGTTCTTTATCTCAAAATTGATGCCGGAAAGTATGGTGTCGCCACCATACATAACCGCACCGTTGTGTATCTGGTAAATCATTTGTATATCTCCATAAATAACCCAATTACCGAATTAATTACCGCTCGGTACGAAGTACAACACCGGAAACCGGCGGAAGCGTTATAACAAGGGAGCCTCCGTCAAGGTCATACACTCTTCTGTCAATAGAGTAACCTTCTCTTGTCGAAAGAATGACTCTCTCAAGTCTATCAGAAACCGGAGCCGCCTGCCATACGGGCACCGTGAATGTTCTCTCGGCTTCGTCTCTGTTGATGATAACAACTACGCAGGTATCTCTCGAGAATCTTGCATACGCAAGCGCATAGTTTTCAGAAAGAAGCTTGATGAGCGAGCCGCTTTTTAATTCGAAATTTTCTTTGTGAATACGTATCATTTCCCTGTGGAAGCCTATAAGCTGCATGTCTTCATTGCCCCAGGGGTATGTACGTCTGTTGTCGGGATCGGTGAAGCCGGCGAGGCCTGCTTCATCACCATAATAAATGGTGGGCGCGCCTATCCAGGTCATCTGCATGATGACTGCCAGACGCATTACTGCTTTGTCGGCTCCTTCGCTTGCAGCCTCGGCGCCGAGAGTTCCTATACGGCCTACCTTGCCGGTGGTTCTGGTAAGGAATCTTGAGTGGTCGTGGTTGGATAACTGGTTCATGGCCACAAATTTAGAGGGCGCAAAGAACTTATTGCCCGCATAGAGCATAGTGTCAAAGAAAGCGCCGGCGTTACCGAGTAAATCGCCTCTGAATTCATCGCTGTGCTTCTGCATGCCGGTAAGAAACCAGGTTACGGGCTCCATGAACGCATCATAGTTCATGACAGAGTCCCATTCTTTGCCGTTTAACCAGCTCTTGGGGTCACCGTAGTGCTCCGCTAAGATTAGAGCTTCGGGATTGGCCGACTTAACCGCACTTCTGAAGCGTCTGAAGAATTCGTGGTTGAATTCGGGCGAATGACCAAGGTCTGCAGCCACGTCAAGACGCCATCCGTCCGCATTGAAGGGCTCGGATACCCATTTGGCCGCAATTTCTATTATCTTATCATAAAGATTCTTACTGCCCTCATAGTTAAGCTTGGGAAGGGTATCGTAGCCCCACCATCCGTCGTAGCTTCCGTTATAAGGCCAGCCTTCTTTGTTCCTGAAGTCAAAGTAATCTCTGTAAGGGCTGTCCTCGGATACGTAAGCACCCTTCGCATAGCCTTCACTGTCTTCGTATATACGCTCTCTGTCGAGCCATTTATTAAAGGAACCGCAGTGGTTGAATACACCGTCAAGAATTACCTTGATACCCTTCTCATGCGCAAGACGCACAAGCTCGCAGAATAAGGCATCCGAAGCCTCAAGATTCTCCATTGCGGAAACCCTTATCTGGTACTTGGTGGCATGTTTATTGTCGGTGTCGCCGTCTTTAAGGCATTCGCCGCCGTCAACAATTATCTTGCCGAAGTGAGGATCGATATGCTCATAATCCTGCGTATCGTATTTGTGATTGGAAGGCGATACGAATAAAGGGTTAAAATAAATCGCGTCTATACCCAAATTTTTAAGGTAATCAAGCTTATTGATAACGCCCTGAAGGTCACCGCCGTAGAATTCCTTGGTGCCGTCTATGGCCGGAACCTTGCTCCAGTCCTCTATTTTCTGAACCGGCCCGCCTACATAGTAATACTCACCGGTCTCAACATCGTTGGAAGGGTCTCCGTTACAAAAACGCTCCGTATATATCTGATACATAACGGCTCCTTTGGCCCAGTCGGGTGTATGGAATCCGGGCACGATAAAGAAGGGGTTTCTGGACTCACTGTCTCTGGAAACACCTGCGCTGTCATATATGTAGTTGAGTCTTCCTACTCTGACTTTGAAATAATAGGGAACTTCTGCATCCGAAAGAGTAAATGTGCATGAATAGAAATCAAACCATTTGTTACTGCTTGTAACCGTCATGGGATAGACTTCATCCTTCACTACTAAAGTTACCTCATCCACATTGTCTATGGCCGTCCTGAAAGAAACGGTTACCTCGGAAAAAGGAGCCGGTTCGGGCGGATTTAAGTAATTGCCTGTGGTATCCGAATAGAGAGCCTTCTTAATGAAGATAGGTCGCATCGTATTGATATACCACAGATTATGTTCTGTTTTATCGTTAAATTGATGATTCATCTTCTTATCCTAAACTGTATAACCTAACATCGACGCCTTAACTATGCGGTATTGCATGCGATGTGGCAGTATTCAAAAACTTTGATATACCATCATACTACTTTATAGTTAACGCATCATGTTATAGCCCCATAACTTCTTGTGATAATTATATCAGTTTAAATATATTTTTGCATAGTAAAACAGACAGTAGATGTCTACTGCCTGTTTTAGAGAAGGTATTTCTTCTTATGGGGTATAGCAAAAAACTATATAATGTATTGGGGGGTTACAAATAGTATAATATCAGAGGTCCCTCCTTTTGCAAATGCTCACCATTCACAAAATATATAAAAACAAACAGTATTTTTTGTGAATATTTCACAATGCTTATTTGACTATATTAAACAAAGCCTCGAATTCTTCTCTGTTCACTTTTTCTTTCTCTATTAAGAGGTCTGCACAAGCCTTCAATACACCCATATGCTCACGGATGATTTCTTCGGCCTGCTTGTAGCATTTGTCGATGATTGCCTTAACTTCTCTGTCAATCTCGCCGGCTACAAGTTCGGAATGATTCTTGGCATGAGCAAGATCACGACCGATGAATACTTCATCTTCGTCCTCATCTTCGTAGCAAATAACGCCGATGTTATCGGACATACCGTACTTGGTAACCATCTTACGCGCAAGCTTTGTGGCACGCTTGATGTCGTTGGAAGCACCCGTGGTAATATCGCCAAAGGTTATAGCCTCTGCGATTCTTCCGCCGAGGAGTGTCATTATCTCCTGCTCCATACGGCTCTTGGTGTAGTGAATATCGTCGTGCTCGGGGATAGGCATCGTATAGCCTGCCGCACCGGGGCCTGTAGGGATAACCGAAATGGTATATACAGGGTCTGTATCAGGAAGCACGTGGAACAATATAGCATGACCCGCTTCGTGGTAAGCGGTAATCTTCTTGTCTTTGTCTGAAATAATCTTGCTCTTCTTCTCTACGCCGATTCCGACTTTGACAAAAGAATCCTTAATATCCTGCTGGGTAATAAAGGCTCTGTCATCCTTGGCAGCCGCAATGGCCGATTCATTGAGAAGGTTCTCAAGATCCGCACCTGTAAAGCCTGCGGTAGTCTGAGCAATGCCCTTTAAGTCTACGTCGTCACCGAGAGGCTTGTTCTTGGCATGAATCTGAAGAATCTCTTCACGCCCGCCTACATCGGGAACGCCGACAGCAATCTTACGGTCGAAACGTCCGGGACGAAGAATCGCGGGATCGAGAATATCTACACGGTTGGTAGCCGCAAGTACGATAATGCCGGAGTTCTCCTTAAATCCGTCCATCTCTACGAGGAGCTGGTTAAGGGTCTGCTCTCTTTCATCGTGGCCGCCACCCATACCGGTACCGCGGCGTCTTGCAACTGCGTCTATTTCGTCGATAAATACCATACAAGGTGAGTTCTTCTTGGCTTCTTCGAATAAGTCTCTTACACGGGAAGCACCCACACCTACGAACATTTCCACAAAGTCTGAACCCGAAATGCTAAAGAAAGGCACTTCCGCCTCACCTGCTATAGCCTTGGCAAGTAAAGTCTTACCTGTTCCGGGAGGTCCCTCAAGAAGCACGCCCTTAGGGATTCTGGCACCGACCTTGATAAACTTGGCGGGGCTCTTTAAGAACTCTACTATTTCGTCAAGCTCTTCCTTCTCCTCTTTGAGGCCTGCTACGTCTTTAAGCTTGATGGGGTTGTCGTCTCCCACATACATTCTGGCGCGGGACTTACCAAAATTCATCATCTTGGCATTCTGTCCGCCACCGCCCTGTGAAGTCATAATTACAAAAAGGAATACACCGATTATAAGAATGACAAGCACCGGAAGCGCATATGAAAGAAACCAGTTCTCCCTCGGAATGTCTTCAACGTAAACTGTTGCGTCGGTCTTGGCAATTTCTTCTTCAAAAGAAATAACGTCAGTCACGAACAACTGTCTTGATGTATTATTGGTAAACTTAACTTCAACCGCACCGGTTCTGTTCTCTGCATTGGGATTGATTATTACCTCGCTAACAAGGCCGCTTCCTATGTCTTTCATAAGCTGGTCTTTGGTGTAATAATCTCTGGGTCTTTGCAAGAATGAAAGGATAATCGCAAATGCCAGAAATGCAAGCATCAGGCCGAAGTATACCCGATACCCCTGTGATTTTTTTCTCAAAATTTAATCCTCTGTCTTTCTTTATTTAAATACAACCTCTCCGATATAAGGAAGGTTTCTGTATACCTGGTCGTAGTCAAGACCGTAGCCTACTACGAACACATCAGGGATCTTAAATCCCGTATAATCAACATTAACATCCACTACTCGACGGTCGGGCTTGTCAAGAAGGGTGCAAAGCTTGAGGCTTGCGGGCTTTCTGTCCTTAAGCATCTCAAGAAGGTAGCTTAATGTACGACCTGAGTCAACGATATCTTCAACAACAAGAACATCCTTGCCGATAAGGGGCTCGTCAAGGTCCTTAACAATCTTAACCACGCCACTTGACTTGGTATCGCCGCCGTAGCTTGATACTGACATAAAGTCAAGTGAAACGGGAAGGTTGATGCGCTTTGCAAGCTCGCACATAAAGAAACTGCCGCCCTTAAGCACGCATACAAGGTGAACGGTCTTACCTGCATAATCCTTGGTAATCTGGTCGCCTATTTCCTGAATCCTCTTATCAACTTCTTCTTCTGTCAAAAGAACCTTTACTTCATGATCTAACATCTCTTAATCCTCCTTCAAAACGGAAATCTTAATAATCCGCTTTGTCTCTTTAGTTACTTTATACATTTCACTAATCCGATATCCCACAACCCACAGTACGTCGTTACCGCTTGCTATAACAGGCACGCTGTCACGAATTCCCGCAGGGATTTTTACATCAATCATGTAGTCTTTGAGTTTCTTGGTGCCACCGTCAGGGGTGACCGAAATAACGTCTCCGCCCTTACGGCTTCTTAACACCAAAACATCCTTTATTTTACCATAATCAAAGCATTTCGTATACTGCAAAGTCCCGTAATCGAAGCCGTCAAAATTATCGATTAATTCGGCTCTTACAGTGTATCCCGATGCCTTGACAGAACTACCGTCGGGTATAATCTTCGTCTCGCATAAGCCTTCCGATAAAAGCTCTTCGCGAGTCAAAATCAAAGTATTGTAAGACGAAACCGCCGTAATATTATACGGAAGATTTACGCTCTTCGTGCCTCCCTTATTAAGAAGCGAGAGAACATCCCTAAGATGAACATGCGTGATGTCTCTGTTACCCGGAACTAACGTATCAATGGCCTGCTTAATAAGCATACTCTGCAGGTATTCATCCATTGTTAAAATCTTGCATGCGTCCAAAGAAACCTTTGTCACGGTCTCTTCAACACAGGCTTCCCTGTACGCGTTATCACAACTCTTAACCGCAAAATCATAAAGCTGCGACAACTGCTCGGCAGTCTCATACATATGAAGCGTAGCCCCGCCGTTGATACTTTCCTCAAGCATAGGAAGAATATTGTTGCGAATACGGTTACGCGCATAGTCATCCGTTAAGTTGGAAGCGTCGGTACAAAACCTCACTCCCTCTCGGTTAAGAAATTCCTCAATCTCCTGCCTTGTGGCAAAAAGAAGCGGTCTTACAATATTATCACGCTTTGGTGGTATTGAAATAAGTCCTTTAATCCCCGTACCGCGCGCTAAGTTAAACAGCATAGTCTCAGCTCTGTCGTTACAGTTATGAGCCACGGCGATCTTGTCCGCACCCACTTCCCTAAGGACATCTTCAAAGGCTTCGTATCGTGCCTTTCTGCCGGCGTCCTCGGTTCCGATCTTTAAATCCTGCGACAGCGCCTTAATATCTACCTTGCGAAGATAGAACGGAATGTTCCAATCCTCACAAAGCTTCTCCACATAAGCGGCTTCATCCTCCGCTTCAGGTCTCAAACAGTGATTGATATGAACGACATACAAAGATAGCGAAAATTTCTCGCTCAGAGAATTCAGCAAAAGAAGGAGCGCTACTGAATCCGCTCCGCCGGAAACACCCATTACAATCTTATCTCCCGATTGAATGAGGGCCTTATCTGTAATATATTTCTCTGCTTTTCTTAAAAAAATGTCTGTCTTCATGAGATAATACTATGCCACTGTAATCATAAATATAAAACACCTTCCGCCGAATAATCAACGGAAGGTAACAATTTTGTATGAATTATAAACAAATTTTAATTGTCAGCTTCAAGAATAATCTCATCCTTGTAAACAAGGTCGAGTCTCTCCTTGGCCATGTCTTCAACATACTGCTTGGTCTGAGTGTATTTTCTGTATTCTTCTATCTCTTCGCTGCGTCTCTCCTGCTCTTCAATCTGCTCGATGAGATATTTCTCGCGCTTTTCGTAAGAGGCTTTCTTGTCCCTAAGCTCATTACTCTTAAATAATACGACAAGGACAATCATTGCCACTACAGCTGTCACAAGAAACATTCCGCCAAAATTGACTGAGCGGCGACGCATTTTCATCTTACGTCTTGCCATAGCTGTTTCCCCGTTTACATAATTCCGTTAACATAATTATAATATGGCATAATTAACCATTCGTCAAGAGTATCGGCAACATTTGAAAAAACTGAACCCCTAGAGGTATTTAAAGAGTTCTCCCGCGGTTTCTTTCTTGACTGTTTCCTGAATATCGAGAACTTCTGCCTTAACTTCCTTATTGCCAAAAGAAATGGCAATGACATCCCCAACCTTAACCTCGGTAGAAGCCTTGGCTACCTTGCCGTTGATGGTTACGCGTCCGTTATCGCATGCTTCATTGGCAACTGTTCTTCTTTTGATAAGTCTTGATACTTTTAAATACTTGTCTAACCTCATTATAATGTCCTCATTCTATATTTTTAACACAAAAATGGGGCTACTCAAAGAGTAGCCCCGAATTTACTTAAGCGGATTATTTGCCGTTAACTAAATCCTTTAAAGCCTTGCCTGCGCTGAACTTAGGAGCCTTGGAAGCCTTAATCTTCATTTCAGCACCTGTCTGAGGGTTACGACCGGTTCTAGCTGCTCTCTTGGTAACTTCGAAAGTACCAAAGCCAACTAACTGAACCTTTCCGCCCTTCTTTAATTCCTTACCAACTACTTCTGTGAAAGCCTTAACAGCCTTCTCAGCATCCTTCTTGGTTAATCCTGCGGAAGCAGCGATAGCATCAACTAATTCTGTCTTGTTCATTGAGAACTCCTCCTCTTATAATGAGTCTTGTTAATACGTTCTCCTTTGGAAAACGTCTATAATAGTTATATATTTTTTTACTTTCTTTGTCAAGGAAAAATGCCCATTTTTCGCGGTTTTCGCGACTTTTTTTATTAAGAAATTGCGAAGTTTTTGTGACGTTAATTTTATAAAATATCGCTGTCTAATTAACGAAAAATTATTAACCAATTCAGGCCGCTAAATTTTGTTACTAATTACCCGAAACTGTGTTATTATCGCTGACGGAGCTTGATTTTTCTTCTTTTTCCTTCTCAAGACTTTCGAAGCTGTAATAGACATTCTCGGCGGTGTTCTCTATCTTAACCGTGTATGTGCGCGTTATATAACCGTTCTTACGAAGGGTAATCGTATGACTGCCGTACTCTTTCTTGATAGAAATGGGGGTCATTCCCATATAATTGCCGTCTAAAGACACCTCTACGCCGGTAGGAGCGGAAATTACGATAAAGAATCCATCGGTCTTGTCTTCTTCTTGTTCCTCTGTCTTGGTATCGGATTTCTCCAGTGTGACGGGAAGTGAAGCCTGAGGCTCCGCCACTTTAAAGTATCTGGTCAGCGTCTCGTATCCGCTTGCGGATGCAACCAGCTTATGAAGGCCGTAGCCGTATTCCTGAAGTCTTGAATTGTCTATAAGCTTACCGTCTACGTATACCTCAGCGTTCTCAGGCGTTACATTAAAGAGAACTTTGCCGGTCTTAATTTCTTCTATCTCAATGTCGCTTACATCAAGCACAGTCTTTTCGTTCCTGTTAACCGTAACCTTTCTGGTGACCTCTGTCGTACCCTTGGTAAAAGTAACCGTCTGCTCTCCCTCGGGAAGAGTGACTTCCATACCCTTAATAATGTGAACACCGAGATCCTTACCTACCTGAAGGGTTCCGCCCACAAGGTTATCCTCACCGCGAAGTTTAAGGGTTCCGTGGCCCTTTACTACGGTTATGGAATATACTTCGTTGTTCTCTCCCACAAGTGTAAGGACATCTTCGGGCTTTAAGTCCCTGACGGTTTCTTTGGACGATGCTCCGAGGAGGATGGTGCCTTCGGTAAGCTTGTAGGCTTCGGTCTTATAGTTAAGCACTTTAGCCGCTGAATCTACTGAGAAGCCGTAGGTGTCTTCCATTACAAGTGAGGCTCTTGATTCTTTCAACGACACAAGGAGCTTTTTACTCTTTAGGAATGTAATTTCATAAAGAAATCCTTCTTTAATCTGATCGAGGGTAATTGCCGAGCCGTACTTGTCTGCATAAGTGGATACGGAATCGTAAGACAGCGTATAGTACTTCTTTAAATCGTAATTGTAAAAAGAAATTGTACCGTTAACCTTGCTGACAGTTGTAACAATCGCTGTATCCGCGGAATCAAACTCACCCGGGCGGGGAGCTTCGAACGAGTACTGACTCTCTGTCGAAGTGATACCTTCCGAAGATGATGCGGTGCTCTTACCGCCGCCTAGCGATGTACAAGCCGTACATCCTATACACAATATTAAAATCGATAACAGCACTGTTATACGCTTTTTCACTTTTCTCCCCTTACTTAAGACTGTCTATGCGAGACAGCAGATATTCTTTGTTATTCTTAGACGGGTCGTCGAGCACTTCTTCAAGAAGAGCCTTTAAAATGGCACCTACCTGCGGTCCTGCGGAGACTCCGGCTTTTATTACGTCGCTTCCCGTAACAGCAAGGTCCTTTATATTGACACAGTCGCCCGATTTCTTGACTTTAAGGTATGCTTGTTTGAGTGCTTCAAGGTCTTCAAGCTTTTCTTCTCTGTTATAAAAGCTCTGGGCCATGATGTCGGCTTTGTTAAAGTCAAAAATCATAGGGAAAAACTCTTCCCCGATTCGGTTCACGTATCTTCTGATGTGAGAGGGTACGGCGCCGATAAACCAATCGTGACTCTCCACCAGCTTACATACCTTTGTCTTGGTATCATTATCAAACTTAAGTCTGTTAAATACACCCGCAGCAATCTTCGCACCAACTTCGGGATGACCATAGAAGTGATCCACACCATTCTCGTCGGTGGTCTTGGTATCCATTTTGCCGATGTCGTGAAAGAGCCCCGCCAGTCTCATAACCTTATCGGGCGGAAGACTCTGCATAACTATCAGAGTGTGCTCGCCTACCGAATAAGCATGGTTGGGGTTGTTCTGTTCGCTCTCCATGGCTCTGTCGAACTCAGGAAGAATCACCTTGGTGATACCAAGTTCCCATGCGAGCTTTAAAAACTCGGGATGGTCGCTGGTAAGAAGCTTAACGAGTTCAACCTGAATGCGCTCGGCACTTATCTTGGAAAGAGTACCGGCCAGTTCTCTTATTGCTTTCTGCGTGTTTTCTTCTATAGTGTAATCAAGCTGAGCCGCAAAACGCACAGCTCGCATGATTCTTAAAGCATCTTCCGAAAATCTGTCATGAGGCACGCCGACACAACGTATTACATGATTCTTCAAATCTTCGATACCGCCATACATATCAACAATGCCGACTGTAGGATTGTACGCCATGGCGTTGATGGTAAAGTCGCGGCGCAAAAGGTCTTCTTTTAACTCTGCTGTAAAGGTAACTTCCTTGGGGTGTCTCGCGTCTTCATATTCGCCGTCGATTCGGTATGTGGTCACCTCATAAATTTCCTTGCCAAGGAGAACGGATATTGTGCCGTGCTTAATACCCGTATCAAACGTCTTCTTGAACAAAGCCTTAGTCTCAAGAGGCTTGGCAGAAGTGGTAATGTCCCAGTCGTTGGGCGTTCTTCCTAAGATGGAGTCGCGCACGCAACCACCCACCGCATAGGCTTCATAACCCGCCGACTCAAGTGTATCTATTATGAATTTAACATTCTTGGGTAGTTCTATTTTAATCAAAAATTCAGCTCCTGTTTGAACACTAAAAAGGGAATCCCTCTCGGAATTCCCCTTTATTATATCATATGATTTGTCTTAATTGAAAAACCTTATTTTACAAGTCTTACGGTCTCTCTGCAGATAGCAAGCTCCTCGTTGGTGGGAACTATCATGGTTACTACCTTACTGCCGGGAGAAGAAAGAACAACTGTCTCGCCGCGCATCTTGTTCTTCTCGGGATCGATATCGGTTCCGAGATATCCTAAGTATTCGCCAACCATTGCTCTTACGATGGAAGTGTTCTCACCTACGCCTGCAGTGTAAGCAATAACGTCAACACCGTTCATGGCTGCGGCATAAGCACCGATGTACTTGGCTACATGATATGAGAAGGTCTCAATAGTAGTCTTGGCAAGTTCGTTGCCTTCATTGTATGCTTTCTCAAGATCTCTAAAATCACTTGATACCTTGGAAAGGCCGTATACACCGGACTTCTTGTTAAGGATATCAAGTACTCCGTCTGCATCTGTGTTAAGCTTGCCTGCAAGGAAGGTTACAATTGCAGGGTCGATGCTGCCGGAACGGGTACCCATGATAAGACCGTCAAGGGGAGTAAGACCCATTGATGTATCTACTGACTTACCGTACTTGACTGCTGAAATGGATGCACCGTTTCCCAAGTGGCAAACGATAATCTTTAAATCTTTTCTGTCTTTTCCAAGGAACTTGGCAGCTTCGGTGGAAACATAATCATGGCTGGTGCCGTGGAAGCCGTAACGACGTACTTTGTACTTCTCATAATACTCGTAAGGAATTCCGTAAAGGAAAGCCTTAGGAGGCATGGTCTGATGGAAAGCGGTATCAAATACAGCTACCATAGGAACGCTCGGCATAAGCTTCTTGCAAGCGTTGATACCGATAAGGTTAGCGGGGTTGTGAAGGGGTGCAAGGTCGTTACACTCTTCGATTGCCTTAACAACTTCGTCGTTGATAACTACGGAAGAAGCAAACTTCTCGCCGCCGTGTACGATTCTGTGACCTACGGCATCAATATCGGAAAGAGACTTAACTACGCCGGTCTTATCGTTGGTAAGAGCATCGATAACGAGCTGAACCGCAACGGTGTGGTCGGGCATGGGAGTAACGGTTACTTCCTTGTCACCGCCCTTGGGCTGATAGGTAATCTGGCTTCCGTCGATTCCGATTCTTTCGCAAAGACCTTTTGCAAGGACTTCTTCGCTGTCGGAGTTAATAAACTGGTACTTAAGTGATGAACTACCGCAGTTAATAACTAATACATTCATGATTCAAACCTCTCTTTATTAGTATGCTTTGCCCCAGTATACCATCTTGGTGGCGGGCTTGCCGCAACATACGCATTTGTCTGAAATTGTCTCCTGCTTGAAGGGCATGCATCTGCTGGTAACGGCAAGTTCTTCTTTGATCTTGTTCTCGCACTCTACGTCGCCGCACCACATAGCCTTAACGAAGCCGGTCTTCTCTTCGAAAATCTTCTTAAACTCATCCCAGCTTGTTGCCTGATAAGTCTGAGAATCGCGACGAGCCTTGGCTGCTTCGTACATATCGTGCTGAACTACAGGGATAAGCTCTGCAATCTTATCTGCGATACCGGAAAGAGGGCACTCGAACTTCTCGCCGTTATCACGACGTGCAATTACGCACTTGCCTTCCTCAATATCCTTGGGACCTACTTCAACACGGAAAGGAACACCGCGCATCTCGGTCTCTGCAAACTTAAATCCGGGGCTCTTGTCGGAATCGTCTACCTTAACTCTGAAGCCCTTCTGTCTAAGTTCTTCTCTGATTTCGTATGCTTTATCAAGAACGCCCTCAGCCTTCTGCTTGATGGGAACAATTACTACCTGAGTGGGAGCTACAAGCGGAGGAAGCTTAAGTCCCGAATCGTCACCGTGTACCATGATGATGGCGCCGATAAGTCTGGTGGTGCATCCCCATGAAGTCTGGTGAACATACTTTAATGTATTGTCTTTGTCTGTAAACTGAATATCAAAAGCACGCGCAAATCCGTCACCGAAGTTGTGGCTGGTACCGGACTGAAGTGCCTTACCGTCATGCATCAAAGCTTCTATAGTATAAGTAGCTTCCGCGCCGGCGAATTTTTCTTTGTCCGTCTTACGGCCTTTAACTACGGGCATTGCAAGTACCTGCTCGCAGAAATCGGCATAAACGTTAAGCATCTGGATAGTACGCTCTTCAGCTTCCTCAGCGGTAGCATGGACGGTATGTCCTTCCTGCCAAAGAAACTCTCTCGAACGAAGGAAAGGTCTTGTCTCCTTCTCCCAACGCACTACAGAACACCACTGATTGTATACCTTGGGAAGGTCTCTGTAGGACTGTACTTCATTCTTATAAAAATCGCAGAAAAGAGTCTCCGAGGTAGGTCGTACACACATCTTCTCCTGAAGGGGCTGAAGTCCGCCCTGAGTAACCCATGCTACTTCGGGAGCAAAGCCCTCGACATGGTCCTTTTCCTTCTCCAGTAAGCTTTCGGGAATAAACATGGGAAGATATACATTCTCAACTCCCGTTGCCTTGAAGCGTTCATCAAGCTGTCTCTGAATAAGCTCCCAGATAGCATATCCGGCGGGCTTAAATACCATACAGCCTTTAACGCTTGTGTAGTCGCACAAATCGGCTTTCTTAACGATATCCGTATACCATTGTGCGAAGTCCTCGTCCATAGAGGTTATCGCCTCTACCATTTTCTTGTCTGCCATTGGTTCCTCCTAAAAATCTTATAACTAATTATTTAATTGTAGAGCTGGAATGAGTCCAAAGGGCCCATTCGAAAGCGATCGATAATAAAACGCGTAGTGTTTTATTATAGTATTTAACATCATTCTTTGTCAACCTAATCCCTTGCAATTACTTGCCTTCAGCCCTCACGACTGCTGCCGCGCCGAGTGCTATCGTTAAGAAAAAGAAAGGGGTATTGGTCACCTGTTGAAAACTGAATATGTTATTGGCAAGATAACATATTACGGAAAGCGCAAAGGCTATGATGTGAGGGCGCCCTTCCGCAGCCTTTATGAATCTCTTAACCGCCGAAACACACATAAAGATGAATGCACCGACGCCAAGCAAACCTACATTTACCAAAAGCGTGATTATTTCATTGTGCGCATTGGTAAGTCTGGAATTACCGAATACCGATTCCGCATAAGCGAATGCTTCTTTGTTGTCCTTGAGTGCAAAATAAAACGTATCGGGTCCCGCACCGATTAGTTTCTTACCAAAGCTTAATCCCTTAAAATTCATCCAACCCGAAGTCCAAGTGGCTCCTCTGTCCGAGCCCCAGTTCTTATTAAATATGAACACTCCGCTGTCACCGATAATGGGAAGCGCCCCTCCGGTCTTCGTATTGATAATCATCAGCACCACATATATAAGTAGTCCGACACCGACCGCGATTAACAGTATTTTCCTTATCAGCTTACCGACCTTCTCGGAATATGTAATCTTTCCTTCATCGCAAAGGCCCATAAATACCGCCAGCGCAAAGCAGGCCACAAAAATCATTATCGCGGTAACACCTTTGGTAAATATGTCCGATAATGCCGAGGTTCCTTCTTTGACCGAGGGAAGAGCCTTGTCTAAGAAGAATAGTCCCAATCCCACTGAGGAAAAAGAAAACAGAACCCAGGAAAAACGTACCATCTTATCCTTACTGTCAAGCGAATAACACAAAAGAAAGAAAAACATCACCGCGTAGCCAAGCACAATACTGTCGGAATTGTTGAGTAACACTATTCCGTGAGAAAGAATTAGCGGAATTATAAGCAATCCTTTTTTAAGACCGCTCTTCGCTCCGTAGAAAAGTCCGACAACAACAGGTGCAAGCACACTCACGTATCCCGCAAACCAGTTGATGTTTCCGAGTGATGCTATGAAGCCCTCATTGGCATATGCCATCTCGATAGGATGTACGCCATAACGATTGAGCATTCCCCATGCAAAAATAACCGATGTGACAACGATTATAGGAATCCATACAGCGTTAGTATATTTGAAAAATCTTGATATCGCAAAATACATAAAGACAAGTACAAGGAATGTCAAAAAGCCCATATACCAGCCCTTTGTGCCGTAAAGACTTCCCTCATAAAACCATTCGCCTTCGGCCTTTGTACCTACAGTTTTATATGCCGAAAAATAGTGAGAAATGAACGCTATGGCA
Organism: Lachnospiraceae bacterium; assembly: GCA_017544835.1. Taxonomy (GTDB): domain Bacteria; phylum Bacillota; class Clostridia; order Lachnospirales; family Lachnospiraceae; genus UBA1258. The sequence continues at coordinate 42,013 of JAFYDI010000115.1, forward strand.
ATAAAGGCAAGCATTCCTATATCTATCTTACCAAGAGGCTTAAACACCGCACGCTCTTCCTTACTAAATCCCCAAGTACATAAATACAACAAAATAAAGCTTCCGATAACAATGGCCGAATACTTGGAAATTGTCATCAGGCATTGGTATTTATATGTGGCAATCTTCTCGTATCCGTTTTTAAAATAAAGCGGAACGATTAAAAAATATGCAAGCGTCGACGCCCATAGTAAAACGTTGCCTATGATACCTATTATTGTGCCATATGAGACTTCGCGTTTTTTGCTCACTGTTTAACCCCCGATTGAACAAAGTAGGAAGCTTACAACTTCCAATCAGTCCCATTATACTCCAAAAAGGCCATTCTCGCGACAAAAGAAAAAGCGAAACCCTCTCAGGTCTCGCCTTAATTACTATATTGAAAACTCCATGTGCCCGCCGGTCTTGGGATGATTAAACTCAAGATGGTAGGCGCAAAGCTTCACATTTGATATTTTGTTGTCTTTGGAATAATCTATACTATCCTTGGTTCCGTATTTTAAATCGCCCAAAATCGGCATACCCGCGTTGGCCAGTTGGACTCTTATCTGATGATGTCGGCCGGTCTTAAGATGCACGAGAAGACTCGCTGTCTTGTCCTTATCTTCCTCTGTTTCATAGGTAAGAATCGCTTCCTTGGCTCCCGGGATGTTCCCAGGAACTACGCAGGAAGTATTGGTCTTACCGTCTTTAATAAGGTAATCGACAAGTTTATCGCCGGGCTTCACCGCAGATTCTTTAAACACGATGGCTCTGTAATCCTTGGAGAAATCGTCCTCCTTCATGCCTTTGGTAAGAGCCGCTGCAGCTTCCTTGGTCTTGGCCAAAACAAGTATTCCGGAAACCGGCTGGTCAAGTCTGTGCACTACATAAATCTCGGGAACTTCACCTTTTGACTTTCTGTACTTCTTACATTCGCTCTCTAAGTCCCTTGCCGCAATACCCTTGGCCTGAGTAGCTATACCTGCGGGCTTATTGACTACCAGTATGTGTTCGTCCTCAAAAAGAACTTCCATTTATGCCCCCTGTCGGTAAAAGAATACTCAGATTTTAAATCTGTAGCCTACTCCCCAAATCGTTTCTATATATTGGGGGTTGGCCGAATCAAATTCAACTTTCTCACGAATCTTCTTAATATGAACGGTAACTGTTGCGATGTCGCCGATAGAGTCCATATCCCAGATTTCTCTGAAAAGTTCGTCCTTGGTGAAAACGTGGTTGGGATTCTCTGCAAGGAATGTGAGAAGATCGAATTCCTTGGTGGTAAACTGCTTCTCCTCACCATCTACCCATACACGTCTTGCTGTCTTATCAATCTTAAGGCCACGAATCTCGATAATCTTATTGTCAGGCTTGGCATTGGAGTGAACGAGGCGCTCGTAACGTGCCATATGAGCCTTAACTCTTGCCACAAGTTCGCTGGGGCTGAAGGGCTTGGTCATATAGTCGTCTGCACCAAGGCCGAGACCGCGAATCTTGTCGATGTCGTCCTTCTTGGCAGAGACCATAAGGATGGGTACGTTTTTCTTTTCCCTTATAGACTTACATACTTCGAAGCCGTCTTTGCCGGGAAGCATAAGGTCAAGAACGATAAGATCAAAGTCCTCTTCGAGGGCTTTCTTCTCGCCTTCTATGCCGTCACCTGCTATTTCAACCGTAAAATCACTTAATTCAAGATAATCTTTTTCAAGGTCTGCAATTGCATCTTCATCTTCAATTATTAATATCTTGCTCATTGTCTTTAACCTCCTCGTATTTACGTAATACAAAATGCATACAGGTTCCTTCACCTTCTTTGCTGGTGGCCCATATGTATCCGCCGTGGTCCTCCACGATCTTCTTGACTATGGAGAGTCCGATTCCGCTTCCGCCCTTTGCAGAGTTTCTTGATGAATCGGATCTGAAAAATCTTTCAAATATATTCGGTAAGTCTTTGGCGGGAATGCCTCGACCGTTGTCTTCTATCTCTACTTTAATTGCGTCGCCTTCATCAACTATGGAGAAATTGATGATTGCTTTTTCTTTCTCCTTGTCGGTGTACTTGACGGAGTTGCTGATAATGTTGTTGATAACTCGCTTAAGCTGCTCGGGGTCGGCGATTACTCTGGTGTCTTCTGCGACCATGTTGGAGTAGTTAAGCTCTATGTGCTTGGACTCAAGGTCAAGTCCGACTTCTTCAATACAGTCGTCAAAGAACTCGCGTACATTGAGCCTTAAGAATGTGTAAGGGATGCGGTTCGCATCGATTCTTGAATAGATGGTAAGCTCGTTTATGAGCCTGTCCATGTCATTGGCCTTGTTGTAGATGGTCTTAATGTACTTGTCCATCTTCTCAGGGGTACAGCATACACCGTCCATGATACCTTCCACGTATCCTTTGATGGCAGTTATGGGAGTCTTTAAATCATGAGATATGTTGGTGATAAGCTCGCGGTTCTTGGCTTCGTTCTGGATAGATTCCTCGGCGCTTTCCTTAAGCCTAAGTCTCATGTCTTCGTAATTGTGATAAAGCTCACCGATTTCACCTGTCATGTCGGAATCGAGAACGTAGTCGAAATTACCGTCCGCAATCTGCTGCATACCAATCTTTAAGTCATTGACCGGATTGAATACGCCTTTTGCAATCCATCTGGTAAGTCCTGCCGCAATTAGAAACATAATGATAAAAAAGGTTATGATGAGGGTAATCAGTACTCCTTGCGGCATCAGCCTGTCAACTCGCTCTATGCCTCCGGTCTTTTGTAAGAATATCATTATCTTTCCTACGACAAGGAATGCAAGTATGAACAAGCATACCGGCAATATAGCTACAACACCGAAGGTAACCTGTAATCTTGTCTTAAGCTTCACGATTGTCTCCCTTCTTAACTTTCCCTACCATTCAAGAAAATCTTATCATATTTCTGCGTTTATTTGATTAAAGATGTGAAATATAATTCTAAAAAAACAATAAAGCGAAATGTGCGAATTTTTTATGGCTTCACGCGATATTCAACGTTAATTAATATGTATGTGCTTCTTTTTATGATATAATTAACTAACTTAATCCACACACCAAGGAGGTTTTACTTATGGCTAAATATGTATGTTCCGTATGCGGTTACGTTCACGAGGGTGATGAAGCTCCCGATAAGTGCCCCGTATGTCAGGCTCCCAAGGAGAAATTCACCAAGCAGGAAGGTGAACTTACATGGGCTTCAGAACATGTTGTAGGAGTTGCTTCAGGTGCTCCCGAAGATATTATCAATGATTTAAGGTCTAACTTTACAGGCGAATGCTCTGAAGTAGGTATGTATCTTGCAATGAGCCGTGTTGCTTTCAGAGAAGGCTATCCCGAAATCGGTTTGTACTGGGAAAAGGCTGCTTTTGAAGAGGCTGAGCACGCTGCTAAGTTTGCTGAGTTACTCGGTGAAGTCGTTACTCCTTCCACCAAGAAGAATCTTGAGATGAGAATCGAAGCAGAAAACGGCGCTACCGCAGGTAAGACCGATCTTGCCAAGAGAGCTAAAGCACTTAACCTTGATGCTATCCATGATACCGTTCACGAAATGGCGCGCGATGAGGCTCGTCACGGTAAAGCATTTGAAGGTCTTTACAACAGATATTTTAAATAAGAATTGTAAGCATATAAAAACCCCGGAATCTTAACGACTCCGGGGTTATTTTTGTATTAAGTTTATTCGCCTGCGACTGCAACGTTTTTAAACAAGCATGCCTTGGGGCCTTCAAATTCTGAAAGCTTCTGAGTCTCTTTGGAGAATGTAAGCTCGCTCTGTGCCTCGAATATGCTGCCGTTAACGCTTCCGCCGGTTACGCATTCCATGTTACCGTTACCGTCGTAATAGTAAGCAAGTCTTATTTCGCCTGCGAAGTGTCCGTCAAGAGCATCCATCTGGAAGTCTGAGAAGTTAACTACATACAGGCATTTCTGCTTGAACATATCTGCCATGCTTACCTTACCTGCGGGCATTACCACCTTATCGTAAGTACCGATGGGTTCAATACCCAAGTAGTAAGAGAATCTCTGATTACCGTGAATGGTCTTAAGTACGCCGTCAGTTACGAATTCTCTTTCTTTCATCTCAATTCCTTCGGAGTCAAAGGGAACAGAAACGCTAAACTTCATGTTAACCTTATCTCCGGTAACATTCTCACCCTGAACGTTGTCGCCAACCTTAAAGTCTGAGTAGCCGGGATAGATGTATCCTACGTGCGCTCTCTCTGCATAATAGGACAAAACTTCGGGTACATAGCTGTCTGCAAGTACAACGTCATAAGTGCCTGCCTTGGGCATCTTAGTGGCGGTTGCTCTGTCAGCTGTCATCTTAAGAGTGGTCTTAACAAGATCTTTAAGATCTGAAAGTGCAAGTGAGTCGTATTCAAAGCTCTTGTAGGTCTCAACATCCTGAGGCTCCTTACACTGAGCTACGAATTCGCCCCAGACACTTCTTTTGACATAAGATACATCGGTGCCTTCGGAGCTTACCATGTGGACTTCGTTCTCCTTAACAAAAAGCTCGAAGGAATTGATGAATGCATGTGCATCCTTGTCCTCAGAATAGAAAGCTTCCACGAACTTGTCCGCTATCTCTGAAAGCTCCAAACCGTTTAAATCGCTCTCCTGAACCTTCTTATCGGACTTGGTGGCCTTAGCGAACTCGAAGAAAGGATTCTTGACAAAAGAAGCCGCATACTCTGCCGATTCAATCTTTTCTTTAATCTCGTCTTCGGACATGGTGGAATTAACGTTAACGGTTGCAAAACCTCTTAACTTCTTGCCATCCTCTTCCATGTCTTTGTATACTGTGATTTCAGCACTGTCGTCGTCTTTCATACGGCGCATGTCGAGTTTCTTCTTAACAAAGAAAAGTTCAACGCTCTTAGCTGCCGTCTCTCTTACGAAGTAGGTGCTTACGTTTAATTTTTTAAGTATTTCTATATATTTCTCCATATTAAGCACACCTCCTTAACCCAATCTGATCTTGGCCTTGATGTAAGGGCCGCCGTCAGATACTTTAACCCATTCTTTGTATCCCTTGCCGCAGAAGCCTGCGCCGCCGAGTTCCTTTTCGTCAGACATCATAGAGATACTCTTAAGAAGATCGGGTACATAACCGGTAAGTACGATAGGTGAGAAAATCTTGCCAGTAAGCTTACCGTCCTTAATCTCGCGCGCAAAGTTAACCATGCACTGAATACCCCAGTTTTTAGGGTCTTCCATGCCCGAGAAAGGCATTTCAAGTAAAAGTCCGTCCTTGATAGAGGCAATCATGTCCTCAACCTTATCGGTTCCGGGCTCAAAATAAGTGTTGGTCATACGGGTGTATGCTTTTCTTCTGTAGCTCTCACGTCTGCCGTTACCTGTGGGCTTAGTACCAAGAGCCATAGCTGACTGTAAATCGCTGATGCCTGCAACAAGTACACCCTTGTCGATGACAACTGTGTCGCTTGAAACAGTTCCCTCATCGTCAAAGAAATATGTAGCGGTCTGAGCTACTGCGTTGCCGTCGTGCATGGTAACAAGCGGAGATGCAACGTATTCTCCTACATATTTCTGTGCAAGTGCTCTGTCCTTAACGAACATGTCCATCTCAACACCGTGGCCGAATGCTTCATGCACAATCATGCCGGTAACCTCGGGTGTACATACACACTCGTATTCGCCGGGCTTAATAGGCTCACTGTCGAGAAGCTCGATAGCAACCTTGGCTGATTTCTCAACCATTTCATCAAGCTTATCAAGCATCTCCATACCGCCCATGATTGAACCTGAATCATAAGCAGTCTTAACTTCATTACCGCGCTTGGTATTAACGGATACGGCAGCGCTGGTCCACATTACATTCTGCTCAAGGTCCTTGTTCTTCGAAAGAAAGAGCTTGGAATATCTCTGGAACTCTGTTCTTGCGCCACAGTTTAATACCTTCTCGTCAAAAGCCATTCCTTTCTTGTGAATCTCCGTGAGTTTCTTAACGATAGCTTCGTCGCCGAAAGCTTCGGGATCGATTTCACATTCTGTACTTTTGACAAAAGAAACCTCTTCGTCATCCGGAACCTTGTACTGTGACTTGTCAATTCCCTGTCCCAGATTCACAAGCTTCTCCGACACAAGCGTCACAACCTTTGTGATTTCTTCCTCTGAAATTCTGTTACCGGAATACTCCGCATAACATCCACCGTCATAAACCTTTACAACATATCCTCTGGAAGTGTAAATGCCATCTTCGGCAACATTGGTACCGGTCTTGGATACTGCGTATCTTTTACCCATAGAATCGTTAACCAGAACCGATGCATACTCATACTTTTTAAGAAGTTCATTAACAAGCTTTTTAAATAAAGGCTTATTACTCTTAATGTAAGTGCTCTCCTTAACCTTCATGTGTTCTCCTCCTTATATCTTTCAATAAAGCGCTTAGCGCATTTATTACTGCTTATCTACCCTGCAAAGCTCTTTGCCTTCCAGGAATGCCTTAATATTATCGTAATTAAGCTTAACGCATCTTTCACGAGCCTCAACCGATGCCCATGCAAGATGAGGTGTAATAATTAGTTTTGTGGAATCTTGAATTTTGCCGAGCGGATTGTCCTTCGCGATGGGTTCTTTCTCCAATACATCAAGGCCCGCAGCCGCAATCTCATCACTGACAAGCGCGTCATAAAGGTCATCCTGATTGATTACGGGACCTCTTGCCACGTTTATAAGAATTGCTGTCCTCTTCATCTTCTTAAGTGCTGCTTTGTCAATTATGCCTCTGGTAAGATCAGAAAGCGGGCAGTGTAAAGAAAGGTAATCCGATTCCTTGAGCAATGTATCAAAATCAACTCTTTCATATTCAGTAACAGTCGACTTACCGGTTACGGAATAAAAGATTACTCGGCAGCCAAAAGCTGTCGCAATCTTAGCAACCTTTCTGCCTATGTTACCCATGCCGATAATGCCCCATGTCTTACCCGCAAGCTCCGTAAAAGGAAGTTCAAAATATGAAAAGCGATTATGATTGGCATATTTACCGCTCTTGACAAAAGTGTCATAATGGCTGAGCTTTTCAGATAGAAACAATGCCATGGCAAAAGTATGCTGCGCCACCATATCGGTGCTATAGTCTCTGACATTACAAACGCCTATCCCTCGACTCTTACAGTACTCAACATCGACATTGTCAAAGCCTGTTGCAAATTCGCAGATAAGCTTAACGTTCTTCGCATCTTTGAGGGTTTCCTCATTCAACCTGCTCTTATTAGCGACAACAATATCAGCTTCTTTAATACGCTCTGCAATCTCGTCAAAAGAAGTATTATTGTAAGCAGTCACGTTACCAAGTTCATTAAAGCAATCGATTGATACGTCCATTCCGACGCTGCTGCGTTCAAGTACAACTATGTTCACGTTAAGCCCTCCGTTTCGCTGTTTTTCCCCATAAGTATACAACAACCCCGAGAACTTGTCTCGGGGTCATTAATAATATTTTTCTAAATTATATGTTATTCATCCCTTTTGACTATAGCATTAAGAATAGTCATGATTGCCGCAAAAACAAGTCCTGCTATAGGCCATATAATCCAGTTACTCTTCCAACTGTCATGGACAAAACCCAAGTAGAGAAAAATAGCGGTTACAATAAGCCAATAGGTCCCGGCTACAGAACCGACAATCTTGTCTCCTTTTTTGTGTTCTTTGGAGAATTCTTTTTCCTTAAGAAGTATCTTGTAACTGTCAGTTATGGAGCCAATCAATACGAAGATATATGTAGCCATGGCTACCATCGCAAGAAGCAAACCTACCATACTGATAACCATCATGCTTGATGCACCCATTACTGCCACCATTACAAGCGGAACCGGACAAAGCACACATAAAAGAACAGCCGCAACAATCATTTTACCGTAAAACTCTTCGGTTTTAGCCTTCTTATCCTTAACCATACCATCTACGCCATACTCAGTTTCGAAGTCTTCTTTGGTTAAGAATTCGTACTTCTCTGTCTTCATTCCGTATGCAACAAAGAGGAACACCGCTACAGCGATACATCCGAATAATGCACCAAGACCGATTGCAACGGCAACATTCTCAGGAATCAATCCTGATTCCGAAATTCCGGCAAGTACTATAAGAAGTATCGGAGACACTACACAAAGAAGAACACCTAAAGCAAGCTTGGGCGCAAGCGCCTTGATAGTATCAAGGTATTCATTGGCTTCTTCCATGGAAACCTTTCTGATGTTGTAGTCTTTGTCCTCCGTATAACCGGTATTGTCTACGGGAACACCTTCAATCTCATCTCTTAATAAGTAATCTGTGGTTACGTTAAAGATCTCTGCCATCTTTAATATCTTCTGTAAATCGGGAACTGCCTGCGCGCCTTCCCACTTTGAAACCGACTGTCTTGAAACCGAAAGCTTCTCGGCCAATTCTTCCTGCGACCAACCGCATCTTTTTCTTTCATTAATAATCTTATCTGCAAGTATCATATTGTAATTCCTTTCTGAAACTGATTTGTAATTTGTCTCGCTTAAGCTGATTACAATTTATCAATTTATACGGTTGCAGGCTATAAAGTTACCTTTTCAATTTGTCAACCGGCGGTTTACATATGGTCCAAAAACCCGCAATTTGCGCTGTTTTGCGGCATGACACACGTGTCACATCGTTTTCTTTCTTCACATACAATAATACCTTCTTTTGCAAGCAAAAGAAAGGCTCACACCACCAAAAAGTGATGTGAGCCCCGATTAACTTAGCTTAAAACCTTCATCTTACTTGAAAGGATTCTCTGTAGGATAAGGTAAGGAAGCAGGCTGGTTGTAGTTGATGTCTTCCATGGGAACGCCGATGTACTTGAATACTTCGAAGAGAGCCTTTCCGTAGTGACCGAATGCAACGGCACCCAGGCAAGCATTTCAGCGGATATCC
>JAFYDI010000116.1 GCA_017544835.1 Lachnospiraceae bacterium
GCCTTGTTGCCCCAGCATTCGGGGCCTCTTGTTCCGTAAAGATAGTACTTGCCTTCATGCACCAGCACAAAGGGATCTCTGATGTTAATTTCAGTTCTGGGTGTCATTTCTTCTCCTGTTCTTTCCTGTTCTTCTGTAGTATGCTTCTTTGTCCTTGTACATGCGCTTGTCTGCTTCTTTGTACACATCTACGGCCTTTGGATCTTTGAATTCGGAAGACTGACAGTAACCCAAGGAAACGCTGACCTTAATTTCTTTGTCCGCATTGTCTTCCACTATGAGCTCTTGCAGCCTTTCTACCTTATCATGCGCATTGTATCCATATGAATCCGTGACTATAGCGATAAACTCGTCGCCACCCATTCGTCCGAGTGTCTCGCCTTCATTAAAGGTTTCACGAAGCATACCCGCAAATCTGACTATCAAATCGTCTCCGGCCTCATGACCGAAGTCGTCATTGGTATTCTTAAGGTTATTTAAGTCAAACTGAAAAATAATATATTCGTACTTACGCTTATCAATCTCTTCAAAGATTTCCTCGCACTTTCTGCGAGTAGAAAGTCCGGTAAGCACATCTTCGTAAGCAATCTTCTCAAGAAACTTGGTCTCTGCACTCTTATATAGCTGACGCCTCATTTCCATGATAAAGTCTACCAGTAATGCCACAACAAACATCAGCGCGCCGACCGACACGTAGCTTCTGTATTCTCTAAGCCCGTTGGTTCTGAGTTTGTCGGCACAATATGCGACAAGGTCTCTTAAAGCCACAAGAATCATCACCGCAAATCCCAGCATCAGAACCTTGTGAGACTTTTCTTTGCGCAGGTCTTCTAACACCAGATGACACACGAACAGCACCGCCACCATCAAAAGAATAATGTACACCGGCAGGAAGTCCGACAAATGCGCCCAGTTGAAAATCTGCGCGGCAATCGACACCAAAAACAGCTGAACCTCGATAATCACAAGCGCATACAGGAAGAAACACTCCCACGCTTTATTACGCTTCTCGACATCCTCCCTGAAATACATAAGTATCGGGAACGGCACAAGGTATAGCGCCAGGTACTCTATATAAGTCTTAATCGAAAGATTATCGGTGAAAATATAATCAAGGTTGTAATTGCAAAGTGTCCAGAGACCTATGCACAACGAGAATATACCGATACAGAAAAGTTTCTCCATGTGGTAGGACTTAAAGTACAGGCAAAACGTTACAAGTGAAATGCAAAGTCCCGCCACCGTAAGAGTCACCGCTACTACAAAAGGAATCATGTACTTGCTATAGTACACAGCATAACCCGTACTCTCATCATACAGTTCCGGAATGGTAATGGTGGAAAAAGCATTATTCTCGGTAACGAACATGATAATCTTAATCTTGCCGCCTGCAGCACCATCGGGAAGATGTACAAATCTCGAACCGAAGCCAAGCATCTTGCCCGCTTCATAATCGTCCCAACCGTAATCGTACACAATACTGTCATTAAGCACTACTCTTGTAGCGCTGTGAATCATGCTGATACGCATAGTAACATTGTCGGGAATATCCGCGGGTAATTCAGCCCAAAAAGAAACCCAGTCACCCTTCTGGGTCACCGGAAACTTGAAATCAGCCAGATTGACCGACTGATAAAGATCGTTATTAATTTGTATGTTCCATCCGTCGATAAGCTTCCTGTTATACTCGTTACTCCTACTCTTAATCGCAGCCATATATCCCACTGCAAAAAGCGTCATTGCGAATACAAATAGAAGCATATGAAGAATCCTGCTTCTCCATTTCTTCATCACGGTACCCCTTGCCTCATAAAAGGCCATATCACAACAGAATGATAGAGTTTAATTATATCGTCAGGGGTGTTCTATTTCAATAAATATTAACGGGATTGTTACAATTTGATAAGAAAATGCTAAAAGCGCAGGCATCTCGCCTGCGCTTCACTAAAATGTATCTGAAATTAAACGTATTTCTTAAGTGTTGCAATAATCGCTCCGGGGCCGGCAATGAGTTCTTTAAAGTACTCTTCAACCTGCTCGCCAAGGCCTACTTTGTAGAGGTCGGAGCCGAAGATTGTAGCGTCCGAAAGGATAGGCGCAACCTTGTCATGAATGTCGGTGTCTCCAAACTTAACATCTGCTACGTAAGGACGGAGCTTCTCAAGTAAGGGATCGGAGCTCGGCTCAAAGGCCTTGCCCTCGTCGTTAATGCCCATTAAGTATCTTAACCAGCCTGCGAATACGAGGGGAATCATCTTAAGGTCGGAAGCCTTTAAGTCGTCGCGCTTTTCATAAGCCTTAATGGTCTCGCCAAAACGGATACCAACCTTCTGGGAAGTGTCGGTTGCAATTCTCCAGGGTGAGTCGGGCATGAAGGGGTTCGGAATACGAAGCTTCACTACCTCATCGATAAACTTCTTGGGATCGAGCACTCCGGGATTGACTACTACCGGAAGGCCTTCTTCGTAACCGATACGCTCTACAAGCTTCTTAAGTACGGGATTCTCCATTTCCTTGGAGATGAGCTGATAGTCAAGCAAGCAGCCGTATACTGCAAGAGCGGTGTGAAGAGGATTGAGGCAGGTACATACCTTCATCTTCTCAACTCTGTCAACGGTCTCGCGTTCGGTGTAGATAACGCCTACCTTATCAAGAGCAACCTTACCGTTAGGGAATGCATTTTCGATTACAAGATACTGACACTCCTCGGCGTTTACGAAAGGTGCTACGTAAGTGTTCTTGGAAGTGATAACAGGCTCAAGTTCCTGAATGCCGTCATCAAGCAAAATCTTCTCAACAGACGCGTCGGGTCTGGGTGTAATCTTATCAATCATGGACCAGGGGAAGGAAACCTTCGACTTGTCCTCAACATACTTAACGAAATCTTCGCTTACAAGACCGTTCTCTGCCCATGCCTTGGCAAAAGAAGATACCGCGTCAAAAAGCTTGTCTCCGTTATGAGAGCAATTGTCCATGCTGACCATGGCTACGGGAAGCTGTCCTGCCTTAAATCTTCTGTATAAAAGGGCGCTCACCTTACCCATGTAGCTCTCAGCCTTCTCGGGGCCGTTCTTAAAGTCGGCCGCAACGCCGAGGGCCACCTGTCCCGAAGCGTTCTTAAGGCTGTAACCCTTTTCGGTAATGGTAAAGCTTACCATCTTAAGTGAAGGGCTTTCAAAAATCTCATAAAGTCTGCTGTAGTCGTCCTTATTGTCGGGATCTACGGTTAAGTACTCTACGATGCTTCCGATTACCGCCTTATCAACAGTTCCGTTAGCCTTAAGAGTAATGTCGATACCGATACCGTCGTGAGGGCGATACATCTTATCAATGATTTCATAGTCAAAGCCTTCGGCTGCGATAAGACCTGTGGTCTCGATTCCCTTATCAAGGAGTTCCTCAAGAAGGGCTGCCTGGAATGCTCTGAAAATATTGCCGGCACCGAAGTGAATCCACTCGGGATTCTTAAGAGTTTCGGCCTTAACCGCTTCACGGTTATAATTCCATACTCTGTAGCCTTTTTCCTGCCATGCTGTTTTATTGGATGAAAGATTTTCTGCCGTTAATTTAAGTTCTGCCACTGTTATTACCTCTTATTACTCTTCTCAATTGCTTCCCAAAGTCCGTTTAAGTAAGTTGCGCCAAGGGCTCTGTCGTAAAGAC
>JAFYDI010000117.1 GCA_017544835.1 Lachnospiraceae bacterium
CAGATGTTGCCGTGACACACGAATAATACCTTTATCATATCCCTTCTTTGTCCTTTCACAGCTTTAATACAGCAATCAGCTCTTCTCCGTCCATATCTCCGGTTTCCTTAAATCCAAATGAACTGTACAGCTTGGCTGCCACCTGATTCTCCGGTTCGTAAGACAGCCAGCAATATTCGGCATTTCCGCAAGGGTATGTTCTGATAAAATCCAAAGCAAGCTTTACCGCCTCTTTCCCATATCCTTTTCCCTGATGTGCCGTATCAATCATCAAACGCCAAAGATTATAGTTACCCTTCGCTATAGCCGGAGCATCATCCCAATAATCATCGGTATCAAATCCAATCATTACAAAGCCAACCGGCGTGTCTCCATCATAGATGCCAAAAGGAAATGCGTATCCGTTTCCGGTTATAGCAGTATATGCCTCGATAATGCTGGTGTTATTATCCGCCACAAAACTTTTCTGTTCTTCCGAAACCTGCAATTTCAAAAGGCCCCAGACGTTTTTCCCATTTACTCTTTCTAATCTCAACATATGTCTCTTCTCAACGAATCTATACAAACATCGCTTAAGCCACGTCATCTAAAGAAGGAATTATTTTACCTCCCAAATTCTCATAGGCTCGCTATCTCCGGCATGATACACCTCAATACGATAGCCTTCGTATCCCTCAATACCCTTTGCATCTTTTAAAAACCAGTTTGTACCCGTATACTCCATGCGTTCAGGCGAAGTAAGAACCTTTACCTCATAATCATCGTCTGCATACGTCAGCATGAGAATGTTCTCATTTCTCTCGGCACTCATGATGTAAGAATCTTTATTCTCTTTGTAAAGGGCGAGTACTTTATTCCACGCATCGGTAACCTTCGGGTCAGTCTCACTGACACCATAATTATCAACAAAATATTGCCCTATCGCCTTTGTCAGTTTCATGCTTCCGGCGGCATTTAAATGTGATTCATCTCCAAAATCTATACGATAATCAAGGAAATCCTCATCTTTTTGATAATTGATATAAGGTATGTCATTGTTTTCAAAATAATTAGAAAGCCAGCTAAGCATCGGCATTCTCTCTTCTTCAAAAACATTGGGAACATTAATGAATAAAACAGATGTGCCGTGCTCCTTACAAACATCGATTATCTCTGTAATCTTCGTGTCTTCAAAAGGAAAATTCTCGTCCATCACGGAATCATCCCATATCGGGCGCTCTAAGCTCTTAAAGCCATAATTTACGTCAGCTCCCTTACGGACATTTTGATACTTTTTGTATGTCAAATCATAAGTACTGAGTCCATTCCACCTGCTATGGTACTTGATAAAAGGAAAAACAAACTCTGCCCTTGTCCCTGAAGGGCACAATTCCCATATAGTCTGAAGTTTGGTCACAGACATTGGAATATGATCAAGCTGCTTGTGAAGGGCCCCTACCTGATTGGAATCCGCAGGGTCGATACCGTACAATCCGTAGTAGGCAGATATGTCCATTACCACAAGTCTCGGTACCTGCGTATTTAACGCATTTTTCAGCTGCCAGTAGTCACGCCCCAGGCTCTCGGCATGCTGAGCCATATTGTAGCTTCTGATTCCATAATCTTCCCAAAGTTCCATCGGCTGAATTCCCTCAAGCACTCTGCTTGACCCGAAAAAAAGAATATCAAACTGCTGCTTTTCGGAATAGAAATCTTTGAACTTGTCTACGCCGTCTTTATATACAAATATACGATTGCATAAAGCAAGGGAAATCACCATTATAAGCACGAAACAGACAACTTTTACCATTATCTTAAGTGCTTCATTCTTCTTCATCTTTGTCTCCTTTAGAACCTAAAATAAATGAATGCTGTCTTGTCGAATCCGGGTCCCCATACTCCAAAGATAATTATGCTCATTGCAAAGGCCCAGTAAAATACCCATCTTACCACAATCTTCTGCCGGGCAATCACGGCGCAGAAATCCACTTTATTATAGCGAGCGATATCAACGGCAATAAGTAATGCGAGGCAGATAAATATTAAGATAAAGTTTTTGTTGTCCATAATGTAATAATTCACAGTATTATCAAAAAAGCTTTCAAAATTCGAAAATGTCAGCATGCTTTTTATGATTCTGAAAGAGTTCCTTATACCGGATGCCCGGAAAAATATCCACGAGATATCGACCAGGATAAATGTGAACACGGTCCCAAATACTCTTCCTAAAACTTTGGGCAGTTTAACGTAAAATAACTCCTCCAATACGATGTAAAGCCCGTTTAGACCGCCCCACAGCACAAAGCTCCAACTTGCCCCATGCCAGAGTCCGCTCAAAAGAAAAACGATAAGAGTATTGATATATTTTCTAAGCTTTCCCTTGCGATTTCCTCCAAGCGGAATGTAAAGATAATCCCTGAACCAGCCGGTAAGTGAAATATGCCACCTCGACCAGAATTCTCTGACTCCCGATGCACAGTAGGGAGAATTAAAGTTATTGGTCAGTTCAAAGCCCATCACGCCCGCTGCACCCTTGGCAATAAGGGAATATCCTGCGAAATCGCAATATATCTGGAATGCAAAAAGAAATGTAGCAACGATTAGAAGCCATCCGCCATAAGACTCGTAATTGTCATAGACTGCGTCAACATATATTGCAATCCTGTCAGCAATCACAATCTTCATGAAAAAGCCCCAAAGCATGAGAATCAGATTATTTTTCGTGGATTTATAATCGAATTTGTGCTCAGCCATAAACTGCGGAAGCAACTTGTCCGCTCTCTCAATAGGCCCCGCGACCAATTGCGGGAAAAAGGAAATATATGCGGCGTAAAGAATCAGGTTCTTCTCCGCTGCTACTCTTCCTCTGTACACATCAATAACATATCCAAGTGACTGAAAAAGATAAAAAGAAATACCTACCGGGATTATAATCGAGAAACGGGGTAATCCTATACCGATATGGGCTATCTTAAATACAGTTTCGACGGTATTCTCGATAAAAGTAAAATATTTAAAGAAGCTCAATATCAAAAGGCATAATGCGATTGTTATGCCTAAAATCCATTTTTTTGACCGATTGGAGCCTTCGCTCCGAGCAAATCTTTCTATCGTCCTCGCACTTATGTATGTGATAAGTGTCACACCAAAAAGCAATAAACCATATTGCGGATTCCAGCACATATAGAAAAAATAGCTGGTCAAAAATATCCATATATATCTGAATCTGTTCGGAATTAAATAATAAATCAGAGTAACGATTGGAAAGAAAATAAGAAATCCCGCAGAATTAAAAACCATATTTAATCCTCCAGCCCGGGCGAAATAAATGTTAAAGGAAACATTTCCGGCTTTACCTCATCGCGCCAAAGCTTAATGTGTTGACACGCTCGTTTGGGCCTTTTAAATACTGTCAAAGGCTTGTAAAACGGCGATAATAATTATATTTAAATATATATTTGATGTCAATAAAGGTTGGTGCAGAGTGCAACTATAGCAGGCTTTTCCAAAGACTGATGATCGTACTGATCAAGAAAGGTCAGCGCCTTTGTATATTGGGTTACCGCCTTAATCACTTAATGGGCAAAACCAGACACACCTCATCGCCATCCTCTTCGCCGTTGGGAGCAAATCCAACAGAGAGATACAGATTCATCGCTGCCGTATTACCTTTCGTATATGAAGTGGTAATAGTATCCTCTTCGCCGTCGGGAAAAGAAAGCATATAATCAAGCAGAAGTTTTAGCGCATCCCTACCATATCCCTGTTCCTGAACCTCTTCGTCAATCATAAAACGCCACAAATCGTAGCTATGCTTGCACGCCTCCGGACACCCCTCGTAAGCGTACGAGTTATGCCCTATCATGGCAAAGCCCACTGCTTCGTCTCCGTCATAAATGCCGAATGCCTGTGCGAATTTTCCTTCCGCAACAGTCGCATATGCATAGGCCATGCCGTAGAAATTCGGTCCCACAAAGGTCTCCTGCTCCTTTTTTACACAAAGATGTCCCAATTCCCAATAATTCTCTGTTGTAACCTTTTCAAGGCGTAAGTTTTTATGCTTCATAACATAATCTTTCATTACTTCTTTCATCTTAAATACCTCCATAAGAATGTACTGTTTTCGTACTATAAACTCCCGCTCATCAAATCATTCAACGTATCCTGCATATCTACCGG
Source organism: Lachnospiraceae bacterium (assembly GCA_017544835.1). Lineage (GTDB taxonomy): Bacteria > Bacillota > Clostridia > Lachnospirales > Lachnospiraceae > UBA1258. The sequence goes on from JAFYDI010000117.1 coordinate 4,159, forward strand.
CTCCCAATGGCCTTCCATGGATATTTCAGGGTTAAGCTTTCTGATTGTGTCAGCCAGCTTCTCACAAAGATCGGCTCTCTTGATTTCGGTAAAGAAATCGTCGCAGGTAGAATCACCCACAAATAAAACTTTGTCGGTCTCTACGTAAACAAGCGTAGAATCGTCTGTATGCGGAGCCTCCGCCTCCATGACCTTAACCGTGCAACCTCCAAGATCAAGAGTCATCTCGCCTGTAAATACCATGTCTGCAGGCTTAACAATTACTTCTAAACCACCGGCGTATTCCTTACGTATGCTTTCATGGATAGCCATGAATTCATCGCGCCCGCCGTTTTCAATTTTTTCTTTCCACTCCAAAAGGTATCTGTTTGTCTTCTCATTAGCCAGACAAAGCCCGTTTACCGCATGCATCCCGAAGGTGTGGTCCCAATGCCAGTGGGTAAGAACGGTCAAAGAAGGCAAAGGAAGGCCTTCTCCCGCAAGAAGTGCATAGAATTCCTTCGTATGTGCCGCAGAGTGACCGGCATCAATTGCCAGACTCCAGTTATTGCCCTTTACATAGCAAAGATTCGGGCGGTCGCGCTCCGATTCATAGGGCATATACCATATATGTTCAGATAATCGTTTCAGTTCCATTTTTCCTCCAATCCATCCTCATTTTAAGGAAATCGTCCAGTTATCCCCGTCTACCAGATACTGAAATTCCGTCAAATCAGGATCATCCATTACCTTAAGAAGGTCTTCAAAGTCTTCCACCGTCTCTGTCTCCGAAAGGCTGTGTCTGTCAATCCACTCCATTTGGCCTTCTTCAGAGGACACAACCTCACCGCTGAATCGGTCAGCCTTAAAAAGCAGCACTATATACCTGCCTTCTTCGTACTTGCCGTCTTTAAGCGGAAATTGCTTAATTCCCACAAGCTTTGGATTATAAATATCAAGGCCCGTTTCTTCCTTCATCTCGCGCTTAACCGCATCCACAAAGGATTCTCCCGGCTCCACGTGTCCACCCGGAAATGTATAGCCTTTCCAATCTTCTTTGACACGGTTCTGCAATAAAAGTCTGTCCCCGTCCTCAATAAGACATAAAACCGTGATTTCAGCCATTTCTGCTTTATGCATGGATAATCTCCCCATAACTATTATTAAATATGACAACGGCCTCAGCGTTTACCGAGGCTCATTGCCGTTACTTCTTTATATAGTGCTCATAAACTCTCTTGCACTGGTACCCAATCTTCTCGTAGAACTCGTTGCCACCGCCGGTCATTATCTCGGCACCGAGGGGGCGCAAGACGCTGTCGTGATGAGAGAGCGCTGCTGCCGCGAGGCCTTTGTGCTGATGCTCAGGCACGGTGCAAAGAGGCTCCATGTAGGCAAGCTTGGTCTCCGGATTCCACCACATGCCCGAGAAGCAGACGTAGTCCTCATTCTCATCCGCAATAATCGTTGTGTACTCATAAGTCGCGTGAGGAGCCGGCGCAATCGTTGCTCCAAGCACATTCTGATATAGTTCAAACGGGCTTCTGCCGTCGTTCTTGGTAGGAACGTCCCAGTCTTTAAACTCGCCGAGTTCCCACTTGTTAAAGCCATCCCAAAGGCACTTGGCGGTCTTTAACGGGTCGGAATATTTGGGGTCTACGAAGTGATAACCTTCAGGAAGCGGGTAGTCAAGCTTACCCTGCCTAAAGTCAAAATAATTATCCGCCTCTTCATACGCAAGCTCGTAGCCGCGTTCACGCGCCGCCTCTATAAGCGCGGTCTGCCCCGAAATAAACACGAGTTCCAACGGGTCTTCAAACTTCGGGTACGCCGTTTCAGCATACTCAATCATCTCACCCGCGAGACATTCATATCCCGGACGCAGCACGAAATAAATCTGTGTCATCGGCTGCTCATAGAACACAAACCCAACCGGATTGTCCCCATCCAGCCAGAAACGGTTCAATCGCAGGAAATCTCTCTCCACCCAAGGTGACGTTATCGCATACTCAAAGAACGGCTCTGCCGGCCCGTTACTCTCCTCATGGTTATAAACTTCTGTCATGAGCTTATATACAAGCCCGATATCTGTAAGTATCTGAAATTGTTTCGTCTTGATATTCATTGATATACCCCCGATATAATCCGGTCTGTGACATCTTGCCACCGGCCGAACACGCTATTTCCCTTTAGTTTAACACACTCAGCACTTTCTTCTCAATAAACTCCACCCTGTCGAATATCCTCGCCTTAAACGTGCCCGTCATGCCCACAGACACGCCCTTCTCGCGATTCACATAGATTATGTTGCCGCTGTCGCCGATTGCCGCATATACCTCGCGGTCATCATAGGGCTTGTACCACAAATAACCGTAGTTCATGAAGCCGAACCGCTCTCCGAGCTTTAAGTGCGGCGTAAGCATATCGTCCAGGTATTCCCGGGACACAACCCTGCGCCCCTCATATTCACCGCCACCAAGCACAAGCGCGCCTATCACCGCCATATCACGGGCCGACATACACAAGCCCCAGCCGGCAGTCACCGCACCTTGCGGGTCCGTGTACCACTCATACTTACGCGGGTTCTTGTTCATGAAGTAATCAAACTGGTCTTCTTTGGAACTGTCCCCGTGCGCCACCCTTTCAGACAGCCCCAAAGGCGTAAAAAGAAACCGATTCGCAAAATCCAGACACCGATCCCCCGTCGCACGCTCAATCACGCCCGCCAGAATCTGTATCCCAAGCGTAGCATATCTAAACTCGCCCGTTATTCCACCCCGCCCGCCAAGGTAATCAAGAACCGAAAGCGTCCAGTCCTCGGAAGTGCACACCTTTTTCCAAGGCTCCGACTTTCCTTTGTACGGTGCCGTCATCGTAAGCAGGTGCTTAACCGTCACATCATAAATGGTCTTCTCGCCTCGCTTAACCACGTAGTTCGGGAAGAAATCCATAACCTTCTCATCGACACTCTTAATAAATCCCTTATCAATAGCAATTCCCGCAAGCAGTGCCATCACGCCTTTAGTCACCGAGTTGACGTTTACCGCATCGGCAGTCTTATATCCGTGCCAGCAGTCATCATATACCGCCTTACCGCCTTTAATCGCGTAAATCTGACATACATTCGACTCATTGCCCGTGTTCGTTTCAATGTACTTGTGAAGTTGTTCTTTGTTCACTGTAAAAAGCCTCCTCTTAGGTAAGATTAGGACGTCCTAAGAAGAGGCTAATATGATTAAAAATTGTTTTCAAGTACTTTTTTATAAAGACTCTAACACCAAAGAAACCTATGCCAATGCAGCGCCCAAACTCTTGCAGGCATCAAGGTCATCTGCGCCCGGAGCGTTGTTGGCCATAACGCTCTCGCACACGAGGCGTGCGCCCACAGCGTTACATCTGTCTTCCCAGTCTCTCATCCACTGGCCGTCACCCCAGCCGTAAGAACCGAAAAGCGCTATCTTCTTACCTGAAAGTGCCGTCTCAACTTCTGTGAACATAGGCTCATAGGAAGATTCCTCAAGCACTTCCGCGCCCATTGCGGGACATCCGAAAGCGATTCCGTCAAATTCAGCTACCTGCGCAGCCGTGAAGTTTTCGGGGCCGAATACGGATACTTCCGCGCCTCTGTTCTTGGCTCCTGCCTCAACTGCCGAAGCCATAGCGGCCGTGTTACCGGTTCCGCTCCAGTATACTATTGCAACTTTACTCATTATATGTACCTCCGTTTATTTTACCCGGCCATATTCCTGTCAGTAACCACTGCAAGCTGTGCCAGGGATTTACCTTGTTTGTTCATGATACGGTAAGTTTCCGTACACTTTTTGAATTTAGTGAATTTTTCTTTGGCCGCCTCGGGATCGGAATATGCCTTCCAGTATCCGCAGCACTTAACCCCGTCATGTGGATTCTTCATAAAGCACTCCACGTCAAAAGGCGGGTATCCTAAGAACAAGCCGACTTCATGAGGAAAGCTTTCATCCTCCTTCATGTGCCTTGCCAGTTGCGCCACGCAACCGTCTGGATTGCTGCAGTCATAGCCTCTCTTGCTTAAAATGCTTTTCGCCTTAGGGTGCTTAAAATCGTTCCTAAGATAGTCGGGACGATATATATAAATTACCGCAAAAGAAGGCGTTTTCTTAAGTGGAACAGCCTTAAGCCCTTTCGCTCTCAGCACTTTATTAAGTTCCCGTACTTCCCCGTATACGTCCGTATTTCCGTTCACCCTTACCGTAAACATATTCCCCGTCTTAATCCCGGCAAGGGTAGGGGAACAGTTCTCTATAACTACCTCTTCAGTCATGTATCATCCTCGCAAAAGAAACTTGCTTGTATCAGTTAGCGCGTGCTAACCCAGTGCCTTAAAAAGAGCAGCTGCCTCTCTTTTATTGAGTTAGCAGTTGCTAACCAATATAATATCATATATCTCCGCTTTGTCAACAAATCATCGGATTTTTTAATGATGAAATCCGAGATTGTATGCGGTCGCCGAATGTCTGCTTGTGCGAGCACAGCAGCCGCTTGGCTCGTCGCCTACCAAAAAAGAAGCCGATTATTTACCGGCTTCTCATCTTATCTTTTCTTAAACGAATAATCACACATGCTTCCGCCGGTTCCAATCTGCTGTGTATAGATGAACTCAGCTCTCGGAAGATTGCTGTACAGTATGTCATCCACTTTGCAGAATACCGCAGTCATTTCAGGCATCCCGTATTTCGTAAATATCTGCTGATAGATACACTTGTGTGTAGTCATCGCAAATGTGTCTTTAGGGCATTTAAGGAATTCCACATCCCATCCGTATCCAAGGGTTTTCCCGAATTTGACCGGCATAGTCAACCTCAATAATCCTACAAACCAACCATGGCTTGCAAGCTTTTCCATAGATGCAATCTGTGGCTCAATAAAGGCATACATGGCATCGGCAACTTCTTTCTCCGCTTCCGCCATGGTCTTACCGTTCTCCTTAAGAACCATCACCATGGCAAGCGAAGTAAATAGGTTACATAGGTGACCGTAGTTATTGTCATCGGTGTACTCAGGGTTTTCTTCCAGCAACTGATTCATTTTGGCAAGCACCTGTTTCTTAGATTGCTCGTCCCATGTTTCGTAATATGTGCGAAAGCGCCCCTGTTTAATCATTTTTTCGGGTATATACCTTTTCATCTTTCAATTCCTTTTTATGAAACCATATTGGTCAGTTCTCCGATGCCCTTTCGGATTAGTCTCATAATTCTCTCCTACACCGGCATTACCATAAATTCGTCGATTGCTTTCAGGACAGGCTCGGCAAATTCTTTGCCGCCAAAAAGCCACTGCTCGTGTTGCATATTAAATTCACGAATGTCCGGATTGTGGAAGTACTTTCTGTAACGCGCAAGATATTTCTCACCCATCTTATTGGCGTAGATAAAGTGTGCACGGGTATGCTCCACATTGATGTCGTCCTCAAGGTGCGTGAGCAAATCAGTGTAGTACTCGTTCTTAATCGACTCCGGGCTAAACTTAGAGAAGCAGTTCATGAACTTTTCTGCCGCTTCCTCGTCCATAAGGAAGAGGCTCTTAAGCTTTTCCTTGGTCTTGTTGCGTTTCTTTTCACCCTTGGTAAAGCTTGTAAGAAGCGGAACCACCAGCAAGGACTGAAGCTTAGCTGAAACCTTGCCGCTTTGGTCGAGGTCGGGACTGCCGAAAATGCCGTGATCTATGTGGATTTTCTTTCGCATTATGAGCTGTCCTACAAAGCTAGAACCGAGGGATGACCCAATGGCTCCGTCTACTCGTCCGCCGTGATTCTTAATGATATAATCTTCTATCTTCTCCGTTACTGTTATCATATCAGGAAAGATGGCGTCGCTTCCATCAAAACCGTCATAATTAACACATATAAGGTGATATTTTTCAGAAAGCGTCGGTATTACGGTTCCGAAATTCGTCTGCCAGTCACAGCAGGTCCCGGGCAAAAGCATAAGCGTCTTACCCGAAATATTACCTATTTCTTCAAACTGCATAATTTAATCTCCTGTCTTTTTATCCAAGTAACATTCCTATTCCTGCTACCAAAAATCCCGCAAGGGGACACATGATAAACGTCCACGCAAGCCCATGCTCCGGAATAGCAAGTTTAAGAAGCCATTCCTTTCTTTTCCACGCTTCACAATGGTCCGCGCCTTCGATGTAAGCCTTGGCATAAGGCGGAAGCCAGCAGTCAAGAATCAGGAAATCGCCGAGACTCACAAGTGTCATCTCCACATATCCGGTCCAAAAGAAAGTCCAAAAGCCCGTCACTCCAGCCATATGTCCGCTTATTGCCCAGTATACAGGCATTAAAAGATACAGCGGATAAATAATCAGCTTCATCTTTTTTACTTGTCTCGGGTCTACAAATGGTGCTGCTGCCTCCTTGATTTCTTTGGGAAACATAGTGCTGTAAGCCTGCGGATACAAAAGAAAGCCTACCCCAACAACCGCATTAAAAAGCAGCGCCATCACAATACCGTCCATGATAGTTCTCGGCCAGTTCATGTGTCTACCTCCTTGTACTCATCTCGTAAAATAATCGCACACCCAAGCCGCAAGTGCCGAGGCCGCAGGAAATATAACCAAAAGCTTAATCAGCTGACTCTTAATGTTATAGCCATACTTCCTGTTTGCATAAACACTTTCCACTTCAGGAAAATAAAACTGAAAGAACTTATATTTCATGAGCAGAAAGTAGTCAAAGCAAATCATGTCATATACTTTATAAACCGTGAAAATAAAGACGAATCTGAAAAAGAACTGCCAAAAGGTAAACCCGCTTCTGATTCCGTCCCAGATAGAAATCACGCCGACGCCAAGTATCATAAGAAAGCTGAATATCATAAGTGTCCAGCCAATGACTCTCGCTCCGTAAAAGAGCTCTTTGTCCCTCGGTATCAAAGCTTTCTGCGCTTCCTTGGGCGCTGATGAGAAGAATTTTTTGTCCTGTATAAAAGCCACTGCCGAAAACATCATTAACGTGATAGCCACGCAAAAAACTATTGCAAGAAATATCGTTAAAAGCATCTTCATTTATCCCCTTTTGCCTTTGAAATATTAAGCAGAAGCCCCGAAAACGTAATAAGACTGCCGACGCTGAGCCACCCGGTCGACAAAGCATTTGCCCAGGCATAATTGCCAATCATTCGCATGATTACTATGTCGATTATTCCTATCAGCATCGTAAATACCATGCACCATTTCGGATAAGGCGTTTTTTCTTTGGCAAATGCCACTATTTGGACAATATTCATAATCAAAAAGAACACGAAGAATATTGCCGAAACCGGCACAAGAAAGAATTTAGCAAACTTAAGAGCTTCATCTATCGCCACGTCAGGATTTATCCTGCTCACGGCATTGTGATGATATATCGTCGCACAACACATAACATGACAAAACGGTCCGAATATCATCATTCCAATGAGTCCCGCCCTGTAAGCATGCGCATATGTTTCAGACTTAGCCGCAATAACCCGATACACTCCGAAATAGCACATCGTCTCAATCGCAATTCCTACCATTCCCAGGGTTGCCGCCCAAAAAATCCTCGCGTCCGAAACCGCGCCATATCTTGAAAAGTACTGAGTCATGCCTGTCAATGATGTGTCGACTGTTCCCCAACCCAATACCATATCGCCGCCTATAAGTGCCAATAGCGACGATATAATTCCAAGCTTAAATAAATGAGCTATTCTGTTCCAATCGGGTTTACTGTAATCCGCCTGCACGATTCAATTCTCCTCCCAGTTCAGACTTTCTCGTTCTTTTCCACCAGTTTTAAAGCGCACACAAGATACATAAGCAACCAGCCGAAGGACTCAAAGCCGGAGTCCAAACCTTCCGAAACATAATTCATGAGTTGTCCGATGAGGGCGCTGATTAAAGGTGTACAGATAAGCATCCACATTTTAACGGGAATAAACTTTTTAATAACCATCCCGATCCACGCAACCGTAACGAAGCCATCGCAGATTACAAAACCCGCAATCATAGGCACAGCGATGCTCTTAAGCACTCTCATGGTCATGTCGATTGAAGTTACCATATCGCCGCTTACTTCCATGCCCGCATTAAAGACAACCGGAAGCATGCAGATACCTATATGAATAAAGGCAAAATAAAGAATTCCGCCCCAGTTGGCCACTTTGAAAAGCTTATATAAGAACTTGTCCGCCAGCTTATACTTTATCTCCATCACGCGGAACAACTCACAGGCGCCCACGGCAAAGAAGGCCGCGCACACAAATCCCAGCACCGATGACACTGCGTATCTCCAGTCCGGCACCACGTTAGCCGTCATGCCCATATAAGAGCCCGGCGCATTTGAAGTGCTGAAAGTTCCGTAGCCTAACAGATAGTCGCCTACTATTGCAAGCAGCATTCCGTATACCGCAAATAACAATTTCTGTCTTGAAGTTAACTTTTTCATGCATTTCTCCCCTCTTTGCACGCTCTCTCTATTCCTCTTACGAACCGCTCCGGATTAAACGGAGCAAGCCCGCCATGACCTACATCATTAATTTTTCTGAATACCGTATGAGGGAAAAACTCTTTGATCCTTGCTATATCGGGCTTGCGGTCTTTGACTTCTTTGTCCGCAACCCAGTACTCGATGTGCCTGCAGTCGGTATAAACATCCTTCGGCATTGAATAGTTATTGCAGGATTCAAAAGTACGCCAGATAGTCTTGGCGCTGATCATTTTCAGCACCTTAGCCGCATATTGAACGTCTTCCTCTGAAAGCTCGTCAGTTGAAAACGCCTTCTCAAGAAGCTTAGCTCCACCGATTTTGCCCGTGTATATCAAAAGAAAATCTTTTACAGCAATAAACCTCGTGATAATCCACGGCAGCTTATACGGAGTAATTCCGCCATCAATGGCCGCGCTCTTTATATTCACCGCGTTGTCCGCAAGCATTCTCGCCACTATACTCCCACCCATTGAGCAACCATACAGGCACGCAACCTCATTTATATTCTGCAAAAGAAGCCACTCTTCAAGTTCTTTTGATATTTGCTCCACGCTTGTAAAGTCGCTCTTTTCATCAGGGTCGTAACCGGGAATTGCGGGCACAACAACGTGATAATTCTTCTCAAGAAGCGGGATAACGTATTCAAAGTAATCCCACATTACAACCGAAGGATGTATCAGCATTATGACCTGATTGTTTTCTTTGCCAAATTCATGTATCGTCATCGTCTACTCCTTTCTCGGAAACCACGGAATACATCTGTTAACGCACTTCTTGTACTCTTCATAATCCTTGCCGTAAAGCGCAAGGAGCCACTTTTCTTCTGAATTTATCAGCGAAACCGTCATAATGCACCAGTTTATTACCGGAAGAATCAGCATCCATACGTTATGCCACATGAGTGTGATTCCAATCATTGTAATCCACCATCCGCTGTACATAGGATTACGCACCCACGCATAGATGCCTTTAGTCTGAAGTTTATTCTCTGTTATGGATTCATCCATGTCTGAACGAAGCGCGCCGATAAACCAAATGACTACGCCCAAGGCTATAAGAATAGCCCCAACAATCCGAAACACTATCGTCCACGGGCTTTCCAATATTCCAATCTTAAATACATATCCAAACAGGACTATTCCGATAACCGTAACAAGTCCCATCCCATATATGATATACGGCCCCACTCCGAACAGCGGGAGTTTCTGCCCTTCCTTCATGTAATTCTTAAGCATTTTCGTACCCTTTCAACCAATAAACAATCAAGAGGCAGTCAGCCCTGACTAACATATGTTAGCCTTGACTAACTACCTCTTCAATTATACATCTTTCTTTGCGATTCTCAATCTTTTTTTACATTTTCCAATTCTGGGAAATAAGCTGCTGTTTGGTCATACGACTATAGATGCTGTCGTATGCGGAAAGCTCTGCGGGACTTCCCTGCTCGGCTACCACGCCGTCCTTAAGAACCACGATATTATCGGCATTGGCGATGGTTCTCATGCGATGAGCGATAATAAGAACGGTCTTGTTCTTGATAAGTCTTGAAAGCGCCTCCTGAATAGCGGTTTCATTCTCCGCATCAAGAGAAGCCGTGGCCTCATCAAGAAGGATAACCGGTGCATCTTTAAGGAACGCTCTTGCAATAGAGATTCTTTGTCTCTCACCGCCGGAAAGCTCGCTTCCGTTCTCACCGATAGCGGTGTTGTATTTATCGGGCAACAGATTTACGAATTCATCGCAGTTGGCAAGCTTAGCCGCTTCCATAACCTCTGCATCCGTCGCACCGCTCTTACCGATGCGGATATTCTCCATAACCGAGTTATTAAAGAGTGTTACATCCTGGAATACGATAGAATACTTGGAAAGCAAAGTCTCCGGATCGACTTTCGAAACATCCTCGCCGCCGAGAGTAATCTTGCCGCTTCCCACATCCCAGAATCTTGCGGCAAGTCTCGAAATCGTGGTCTTTCCGCCGCCGGAAGGTCCGATAAGTGCTGTAACTTCGCCCTGCTTGGCAGTAAAGCTTACATCCTTAAGTACATCTGTATCGTCGGCATACTTGAAGCCCACGTGGTCAAATACGATGTCATAACCCTTATTGTTAAGAGTCTCGGAACCTGTCTGAATCTCATGTGAAAGCACTTCGTCCAGACGTTCGCACTGAATACCCGTCGCAATAATCGCCGCGAAGTTCTGAAGCGTAATCTCCATAGGCGCATACAGTCTTGATACCAGCATTAAGAACATAAAGAACGTAAGCAGGTCAATCTCTCCTCTTGCAAAAAGAATGCCGCCCATTACCGCCGTGGTACCGATACCAATCTTAAGAATAATAGCCGATGAGTTAACGTACACAGCCATCTTAAGTTCAGTAAAGAGCGCAAATTTTTCGACTTTCTTTATTTTTCCGTCAAGTTCTTCCATGTAACCGTTCTCGGCATTATTGGCTCTTAAATCTCTGATGGACTCAAGGCACTCCTGAATACCGTCCGCCATGGAAAGCTTAATGGCCTGGTTTTTTCTTACCGCTCTCTTTTCTGCACCCGAGCAGGAAATGATAATTGCAAAAGCAACCGGAATTACCCAGAAGCTTGCAAGCACCATTCTCCAGTCAAAGAAAAAGAACAAGCTGATTCCCACAAGCGTTACCGAAATTACCGCACCGATAAGTTCGGGAATCCAGTGGCTTGAAGCGGTTTCAATCATCGCGCAGTCGCCCATAATGTTGGTAGTTAAGTCTGCGATGTTCTTTTTACCAAAGTACGAAAGCGGAAGTCTTCTTAACTTCTCGGCAATCGTGGTACGACGCACTCCGCTCTCACGGTAAGTAGTCAGGAACGTTGCGTTGTACTGTAAGAAGTTTGTAAGCGCAATAAGAAGCAGTATCACCACCGAACTTATTACGTAAAAAGAAACCCTGTCGCGACCAAGGTTGTTTCTTAAAAGGTCATCAATTAATGTATACAAAACGCCCGCAGGCAGCATCAATACAATGTTGGCAAGCGTTACCACTACGCACGCTCTTACCATATCCTTCGCGCCCTGTTTGGAGAGCGCGTATTTGTGTTGTAATTTCTCTATCATCCTATGCACCTACCTTCCATTCAACGGATCTTGTATATTCGTCAAACATGCGCTTATAAAGACCGCCTGCCTTCATAAGTTCGTCGTGGCTTCCCGCCTCGGTGCATCTTCCGTCATCCATTACAAATATCTTGTCAGCGTTCATAACTGTGCTTAATCTGTGAGCAATCATGATAAGGGTCTTGCCCTTTGAAAGTTCCTCAAATGCCTCCTGAACCTTCGTCTCATTGTCGGGGTCGGCAAAAGCAGTCGCCTCGTCAAGTATAAGAATCGGAGCATCCTTAAGTACGGCTCTTGCAATGGTAATACGCTGCTGCTCACCGCCGGAGAGATAAGTACCCTTCTCGCCGATTACTGTGTGAATACCTTCCGGAAGCTTATCGATGATATCCATACACTGCGCTTTCTTAAGAGCTTCAAGCACCTCTGCCTCACTTGCTTCCGGCTTACTCATCCGAACGTTATCAAGAATGGACTTTTTGATAAGTCTGCTGTCCTGGAATACGAAAGAAACCTGCTTCATAAGCTCTGCGGAGGACATATCCTTAACGTTTACGCCACCGATTACAATCTCACCGGATGTTACATCAAAGAATCTCACAATAAGTTCCGCAAGAGTTGTCTTGCCGGAACCGGAAGGACCTACAAGTGCAACGTGCTCACCGGGCTTAATGGTAAGAGATACATCACTTACCGCATCACGGGTAGCATCTTTGTAGCGATATGTTACGTTGTTAAGTGTTATGCCGCAGTCTGCAGGCTTCTTGCCCGAAGCGCTTTCTTTTAGCGGCTCAATCTCCATAATCTTGTCGACACGCTTAAGTGCATCAATAAGGTTCATTTCAGCCTCGCCCGAGTATGCAAGCTTTGTAAGCGCTATCGTAACAAGGGGTGTAATGATGATGTAGTACATAACGTTAAGAATGTCCGCGTTGGCAATTCCGTCTTTGGTGATTATGTATGCCGCAATAACGATAAAAGCAAATATTGCGTTGATACATGTCATGAATCCCATCATGGGCCATCTTAATACCAATGTATAATCCGTGGTCCATTTGCCGTAGCTGTCGATGCAGGCTTTAAAGCGCTTAAAAGAATGTACTGTCTGACCGAAAGTCTTAACCACCGGGATACCTCTTACATATTCTGTCGCCTCGCTACTCATGGTTTCGAGGGCATCCTGATATTCTTTCATTTTCTGCTGCATGCCTTTTCCCATCATGCTCATCATGCAAATAAAGCCTATAACTGCGGGAATCATGCAGAGAAGTCCTATTTTCCAGTTAAAAGCAAGCACAAGCACTATAAGACCTATAGGCGTAACGGCCGCTACAGCTTTGTCCGCAAGGGTATGCGCAATATAGGTTTCCGTTGCGGCGGTGGAATCGTTGACGATTCGTCTTATTTTACCTGTTCCATCTTCATCAAATACGCCGAGGGGAAGCGTAATGATTCGTCTCATAAGAGAGCTTCGCATGTTGGCCTGCACTCTGAATGCGGCAATGTGCGTACAAAGAAGTGCTACTATGTATACAAGCAGTGCTCCTACGATAAGTGCCACGGAAATCCATGCGTACATTGTGATTTTGTCCGTGTCGTCCCCATTAACCGCAATCCTTATAATCTTCCATAATTCGTAATACGGGATAAGGGTAAGGATTGCGCTTACGCCCGCAAGGCATCTGCCGAGGCCTATAAGCTTGGCATGCCCTCCCGCATATTCTCTGATCAGCTTCATGTGATCATAGTTCTGTGTCTTTCCCAATTCACATTCCTCCTGTTCCTTTTCTTTATCCAAATCACCCTTAAGGCGAATTGTGGGCTCGTTTTTTGGTTAGCTATCGCTAACCTCAAAATGATAACTTACGCAATAAAAAAGAGCCTTTCGGCTCTTTTCTACTTAACTCCCATGATATTTAACCATCCCGGCATAAAGAATTCCTGAATGGTGGTCAAATATTTCTCTATTTTAGTCTCGTCATAATCGTGAATAATCGGCTCAAAGCACGCAGTCAGATACGCTGAAAGCAAAATGTGAAGCTCCTCTTCGTTAATGTCGATGACCGGATATCCCTTTTCCTTAAGATATCTGATGGCCTCCATGAATTCCTTCTGGTTGGAAAGCACAAAATCGTGTAAGAAATTCTCATACTTCGTACCGTTTGAGCGGGTCATAAGAAGTATGAATTCATCACGTTTGGGAAGTATAACTTCTCTTATCATGTCAAAGAAACTCTCTCCAAAGAGTTCTTCCCTGGCATTGCCACCGTCCACAATCTTGTACTTACGGCTGGTATGCCTCTTGGTCCAGACTTTAACATCCTTTACAAGGGGCTCTACCAGCGCTGCAAACATAGCTTCCTTATCCGCGTAGTGTCTGTAGAGACCTGCGGAAGTCATGCCGGCTCTTGCACCGATGCTTCTGATGGAGGCATCCTCGTAGCCTTTTTCAAGAAATTCTTCCTTGATTGCCTTATTCACTTTTTCATGACTTAATGACTTGTCTCTCGGCATAAAAGCTTCCCGTCAATCGTAAGTAATCAATGATAGCTATCATAGATTACATCCCGGGAACACTTTTGTCAAGAGGCTTCTCTCATATTTCCGTTAAGTTTGGTATACATTTTGTGGTAGATGCCTTCTGCCGCCATAAGTTCGTCATGGTTACCGTGCTCGGCAATCTGTCCGTTCTCTACCACAAGAATCTTATCGGCATCTTTGATTGTGTTAAGTCTGTGGGCAATTACGAGCAATGTCTTGTTTTTGCAAAGTTCCGAAATTGCTTCCTGAATGGCACGTTCATTGTCCGCATCTACGCTCGCCGTTGCTTCATCAAGGATTACTATCGGCGAATCTTTAAGAATACATCTTGCGATGGAGATTCTCTGCTGTTCGCCACCGGAAAGTGATGCTCCTCCTTCACCGATTACGGTATCGAAACCGTCGGGAAGTGCCATGATGAAGTCGTAACATCTTGCTTTCTTGGCAGCTTCATAGACCTCTTCCTTAGTCGCATCGGGACGACCGATTGAAATATTGTTATAAATCGTATCCTGGAACAAGTATACTCTCTGGAATACCATACTTATGCGGTTCATAAGCGTTCCGAGAGGTATTTCTCTTATGTCCTTACCCTTAACCTTTATGCTTCCTTCCTTAATATCCCAGAATCTGGCAAGAAGCGAAGCAATAGTAGATTTTCCTCCGCCGGAAGGTCCTACAAGGGCAGCCATCTCGCCTTCTTTTACCGAGAAAGACACATTCTTAAGTACATCCTTGTCAGTGTAGCCGAAGGAAACGTTGTCGTATTCAATCTCAGGTGCACCGGTGCCGTCGCCAAGTGCTGCGGTACCGTTGTCGGCAAGTTCCTCTGCTTCAAACACTTCCTCGATTCGGTCTAAGCTTGCGTCCGTAACCGTAAGTCTTGCCATCTGACCGTAGTAGCTCTTGATTGCCACGAACATATCAAAGAGGAAAAGCGCCATGCCTACCATGTAAATCGGAGAAATTGCACCGATATTGTAAAGGTAAGCGCAAAGGGCAAGCATCGCTGCGGTTCCGATACCGAATGTCAAGTACAATGCTCTTGCCCAGGGACCGTATGCCACTTCAAAATCTATGCTGTCTTTGCAGCTTTTCCTAAACTCATCGGTAAGCTTGTGTGAGCGTTCGCCTAACATGTTGTAGGACTTGATGATGCCTATGCCTTCAGCAAAATCCAGCACTTCTTCGGTAAGTGACTCAGACGTCTCCTGCTTGATTACGGAGTGCTTGAGCGATACCTTAAGCATAAGGTTACCGACTGTCATGAATACACCTACCACTGCAAGAGATAACAGTCCGAGCCTGTAGTCCATAAAGAACATCATTACCACCATTATTCCCTGCGAGATAATGAAGGTCACAAGTTCCGAAAGTACGCCCATACAGTTTTCTTCGATGAAGACCATGTCGGTTGCAAGAACAGAGTTTATTTTACCGATGTTACCTTCAGTAAAGTATCCCATGGGAAGCTTTCTTAAGTGGTCACCGAGTTTAAGGCGCACATCAGCGAATACCTTGTAGCCGGTTGCGGACTGCAAAACGTTGACAACGTGCTCCATAACCGCCTGAATTACCACACTGAGCAATACGGCCAGTCCCAAATACCAGCACTTTTGCTTATCCATGGTACCTTCCATAAAGTAGTTTATTGCCAGAAAGCACAGCACCAAAGGCGCCTTCATCATAATGCCTTTAACCAAAGAAGGAATGTAGGAAAGACGTATAGGTGTCTTATACTTTCCTGTAAAACGAATTATTCTGTGTAATATCTTTAACATACCCTTACGCCTCCTTTATTCTCCATGTACTTGCGCTTACGGATGCATCCCAAAGCTTCTTGTACTCGGGGCAGGTCTCCGTAAGCTTGTCGTGTTTGTCGGAAGCTATGCAGACTCCGTCTTTCATAACGCATATCTTGTCGGCGTTCTTGATGGTGGAAAGTCTGTGAGCAATTACAAGAACGGTCTTGTCCTTAATGATTTCGTCAAGCGCCGCGTTCATCTTCTCTTCATTCTCGGGATCCATGAAAGCGGTTGCCTCATCGAGTACGATAATGGGCGCGTTCTTAAGGATGGCTCGTGCAAGGGAAATTCTTTGTCTCTCACCGCCTGATAACTGCTTGCCGCTGTCACCCGCCTGCGTATTGATGCCTTCGGGGAATCTTTCAAGGAACTCATCGCACTGCGCTCTTCTTGCGGCTTCGAGCACCTCTTCCCTAGTTGCATCGGGCTTGCCGATTAAGATGTTCTCATAAAGCGATGTATTAAAAAGAAACTGCTCCTGCGATACGAAAGCCACCTGATTGTTGAGAGCTTCAAGCGACATGTCCGTAATGTCCTGACCGCCTATCTTGATGTTGCCCGAATCAATGTCGTAGTAGTGCACAAGAAGCTTAGCCAGCGTAGACTTACCGCTTCCCGACTCGCCCACAAGCGCCGTCGTAGTGCCCTGTTTAAGCGAAAGGCTTACTCCGTGAAGCACCTCGGCATCTTTATAACCAAAGTGCACATCGTTAAATTCTACGTCGTAGTTATTGCCCTTGAAGCCGTCGGTTACTTCTTTGAGCGGAGCATGTTCCATAAGGTTCTCAAGCTCGGTAATCTTGTAATCAAGCTGAGGAAACTTGCCTGCGAAATTAAGCGCCTTTAGTACACAAGGTCCTACGGAGAAAGACATGCAGAACACAAGCACCAGCTTATCAAGTGTAACTGTACCGCCAAGCACCATCATTGAGCCGAAAGGAAGCATTAAAAGCACCAGGCAAGGAATTACGCTTGCATAAATGGCCATCCAGGGCCAGCACACCTTGTACCATGCAAGTGTGAAATCTCTGTACCCTCTTACCACATCGCCAAAGCGCTTGTACGATTCGCCGTCTTTATTAAAGACCTTAACCACTTCCATGCCGTTAACATACTCAATAATCGTATTGTTCATTCTGGCCGCGGATTCGTAGTAGTCGTTCATCTTCTCAAGGCCTGACTTCATCATCATTCCCATTGCGAAAAGACCTATAACAAGCGGTACCAGTGATAAAAGTCCGAGTCTCCAGTTCACAATAAACATGATTATTATGATAACTGCCGGTATAAATGTATTGGCAATTCCTTCGGGAATCGCATGAGCAAGAAGAAGTTCAATCATATCGATATCATCCGTGAACACCTTCTTTATACGTCCGGTTCCCAACTCTTTGATATTGCCGAGGGGTTGCTTTTCAAGTTTTCCCTGCAGCGATATTCTGATATTTTTAAGCGTGTTGTATGCGCTGATATGCGAGAACGTGAGTCCCTGCACATACGAAAAAGAATAAATAAACTCGCACACCGCAACCAGTGCGACTCTTATACAAATAAACGAAACACTTACACCCTCACCCCTTGTAAGCGGCGCAATTATCTCGTACAGAAAGAAATACGGTAACACGTTGGCAGCAATACCTATTACCATCATTATCGCCGCCCATACGGTGTACTTCTTGTACTCTCCGATATACGGAGCCACTTTTTTAAACATTTTTTCTCCTTTTCTGCCGGTATCCCGCCGGCTTGTAGTTAGTCTTGGCTAACTCTTGGGTTTATTATTAAGCCGCCATAGGCGGCCTAATTACAGTGTTACTCCATAATTCCTATTGCCTTTTTCCAGTCAAAGAATCTGTAAATTGTCTTACAATGGTCTTCCACATCTTTCCATTTCATTCCATGGATAAACGGCTCATATACGGCAGTCCAGAAAGATGTGCATAATATATGCATTTCCTTTTTGGTAATCACGGTTGTCGTAAGTCCTCGCCTCACAGCCTCCTCATAATACCGCATATATGTGTCAGTCATACGAATAGCGAAATCATGTCCGAAGTTTTCATAAGCGGTTCCTGCCGATTTATCCAGCAAAAGAACAAATTCGTCGCGAATTTTCCAAAGCATCTTGAATAACGGCATCATGTTATCTTCGGTCATGGTCCACGATGCCAAGATTTCCTCGTCGGTTTTGCTGCTTAAGTCAACTTCTCTTCTGACATCCACAAAGTCTGCCAGAATTTCTGTGGCACCTTTGACTACTGCGCAGAACAATTCTTCCTTGCCTTTATATCGCTTGTATACTGCTCCGGTCGTTACGCCGGCTTTGTCACATATTGTCTTTAAATCAGCCTTAAGAAAGCCCTTCTCCATGAATTCCTCACGGGCGCTCTCTATAAGCCTTGGGTCAATGCTTGTATCACGTATCGACATTTACAGTCCTCCGCCGTGTTACTGATAATTCGATTATCGATAATAGTATTATCACTAAACATCTCTTCTGTCAATATATAGGCATAAAAAATCGGCAGCATTTCTGCTGCCGACTTATTCTCACATTACTGTGGATTCGCAAGTTTATCGGGTACTATCCAGTAATCGCATATCGGGCCACCCGTTGCAAGCGTGTATTCTCTGATAAGTTTTCCTTTGGACGCCTCCGTAAGAAGATGGTCAAGCTCGCAGCATACCGGAAGCACTTCCAGATAACCGTACTTTCTTGCGTAATCGTTAAGCGGGCATCTTGTAAAGTAATAAAAGCTTCCGTCTCTGTGCCTTGATTCATCAAAGTTAAAGTCCCAGGTCTTATCTTTATACTCGGGATGTTCATCCGCCCATGCCTGCATTCTTCTGAACTTAGCCTTGGCTTTCAAAACGTCCTCGGGATTGTTCATATCACTCTTTCCGATGAACTTTCTTGCAAACGTCTTTGTGAGCAGGTTTCTTACTACTGTTCTGTAGCTTTCCGTATCGATTGCCCCGTCAGCCGCTTTCCATATGGCCATAAACACGAAGGCCATATAAATATTGCCTGCCATGGGATTCTCGGACCCTATATCTTCAACCTCCGAAAGCATCTGTCTGTATATCGCGGGAGCCTTCTTATAGGCTTCTTTGGTAACCTTCTTTCCGTACTGCTCCACCATGAATTTCTTCATCATAAGCGGAAACATGGTAATGAATGTTCCTTTATACTTAAGCATTTCAAGTCCCTCCTAAATCTATGCAATCTTCCATGATACGGCTTCTTTTCTTTCGCTGACAAAGTTCTTGTAAATGCCTTCTTCGGCTGCCAGTTCTTCGTGAGTTCCCTTCTGAACTATCTTACCGTCGGAGACTACCAGTATCTGGTCTGCATGTCTTACAGTCTTAAGTCTGTGGGCAATCATGATGATGGTCTTGTTTCTGGTAAGCTCTTCGATGGCCTTGGTAAGTTCGGCTTCATTCTCGGGGTCCACATTGGCGGTTGCCTCGTCAAGGATAATGATGGGCGCATCTTTCATAATTGCGCGGGCTATGGATATTCTTTGTTTCTCGCCGCCGGAGAGTGATGCTCCACCCTCACCGATGATTGTATCATAACCATTGGGAAGACTCATGATAAAGTCGTGGCAACGCGCTTTTTTGGCCGCTTCAATAACCTTCTCCATAGGTGCTTCGGGAGTACCGAAACGAATGTTATTGGCAATGGTGTCCTCGAAGAGGTAAACTCTCTGGAATACAAAGCTGAAGTTCTTCATAAGGGAGTCGAAACTGTAGTCCTTAACATTCACCCCGCCGAGGAGCACCTTGCCTGATTTAACATCCCAGAATCTCGCCATAAGATTCGTAAGTGTCGTCTTACCGCCGCCCGAAGGTCCTACGATTGCCGTAGTTGTTCCCGCGGGAATCTTAAGCGAGACATTGTCGATAATTGTCTTATCTTCATATGCAAAAGAAACATTCTGAAGTTCAATATCCATTGCGACAGGCTTTAACTCAGCGCCGTCCACATCCATAGGCGGAAGTGCCAGTACTTCATTGGCCTGACTTACTACGATGTTAACGTTTCTCATAAGTGCTGAGAATCCGCCCATCATATCAAGGCTTTCGTACACCATGAAGGATGAAATAATCATCATGATGGCGTAAAGCAGAGGCATTGTGCCGTTTAAGAAGAAAATCACGGCGCAAAGCGCCATCAAAACGCCTGTAAGTTTGGTGGTGATTCCCTGTAAGCACATAAAAGGTATTACCGCATACTCAAGCTTGGTATCTGCCGCCTGCTTTTCCGTAATGGCGCTTTCAAGCTTATGCGCCATCTTGCCGGTTAAGTTAAAGTTCTTAACCTCCGCGATACCCTGAATATATTCGATAACCGCCGTAACGAGTCCCTCATCCGCCCTCGACTTTCTGGGGGCGGCAGGTATAGTGGCCTTCTGCATCATTGTGTTAAAGAACGAGAAGACCACTATTCCTACCAAAAGGATCAGGGCAATCCTTACGTCGAAGAAAAGAATGCATACAAAAATTACTGCTGTTGTGATGATTCCCTGAGTTGAAATCATTACCACGAGGGTTGCAACATCCGCAAGCATCTCCATGGTATTGGTGGTGATATTGGTGATTCTTCCGAGGCTGTTGGCATTAAAGAAGCCCATAGGAAGATATCTTAAATGCTCGGCAATTTCCACACGCTTGTCGCTGCAGGTGTTATAACTGCCTTCGGTCTGAAGCATTGTGGTCTTAAGTCCCACAAGCACCTGCCCGAGGATCGATGCGCACATAAGTGCCAAAGAAAGCCATACGTTCTTCATACTCATGTCTTTGTTAAGTATTCCCTGCAGAATTACTGCAATCGCAGGAATGCGAAGAGTTGCAAACATCGCTTTCAAAACACCTAAAAGCATTGCTTTATAAAGCTTGGCACGATTTACTTTATTGCAGAAGTCAAAATACATTTTTAAAGTCTTAAACATCTTATGCCACCTCCGAATCTTTGTAGGAAATATGTGCATCCCACATGTCACGATACAGAGCGCAATCTTCAAGAAGTTCTTCCTGTGTGCCTGTTGCTTCAACCTTACCATCATTGATTACTATAATCTGATCCGAAGAAGCTATGGTGGAAAGTCTGTGTGCTATTAC
>JAFYDI010000118.1 GCA_017544835.1 Lachnospiraceae bacterium
TACTACAGAAGAACAGGAAAGAACAGGAGAAGAAATGACACCCAGAACTGAAATTAACATCAGAGATCCCTTTGTGCTGGTGCATGAAGGCAAGTACTATCTTTACGGAACAAGAGGCCCCGAATGCTGGGGCAACAAGGCTACGGGCCTTGACTGCTATGTAAGTACAGACCTTGAGAATTTTGAAGGACCGATTGAAGTATTCACTCCCCTGGAAGGATTTTGGGCGGACAGAAACTTTTGGGCACCGGAGGTCCACAAATATAAAGGCGCTTTTTATATGTTTGTTTCTTTTAAGGCGGAGGGCGTGTGCAGAGGTACTCAGATACTGAAAGCGGATTCACCGCTGGGACCTTTTAAGGTTCACTCGGACGGTCCCGTAACTCCCCGCGACTGGGAGTGCCTAGACGGAACATTTTACGTTGAACCTACAGAAGGCAATCGCCCTTATATGATATTCTGCCATGAGTGGGTGCAGATAACGGACGGAACCATATGTGCTGTTCAGTTAAGCGATGATTTAACCCATGCTGTGGGAGAACCGAAGCTTTTGTTCCACGCCACGGAAGCTCCCTGGATTGTGGATATCAGAGACGGTAAATACGTAACCGACGGCCCTTTCATGCATATAGCCGATGACGGAGAGATAACCCTTCTTTGGTCAAGCTTCGGTAAAGGTGGTTATACCATGGGTCTTGCCAAGAGCGAGTCTAACACCATCAACGGTCCATGGAAGCAGGTCGAGACGCCTCTTTTTGACAAGGACGGCGGCCACGGAATGATCTTTAAGTCTTTGGAAGGCAAAACAATGGTTACCCTCCATTCCCCCAATAAAGATCTGCAGGAGCGACCGGTTTTCTTTGAAATTACGACAAAAATATAGTCAAACCAGCTCGAATTTGTAAAAAGAGCCGTGAAATGTAACAGTTTCGCGGTTCTTTTTTTGTGCTTATTAACGAAGGGAAATCGGGAATTTAGTAAAGGATTAAAAGAAAAAACGATAAACCGAAAGAATATTTACTTTCGTAGTAAAATACACCGAGCAAAAAGGTAAATATATATCGAAAATGACGCTTTTCATAATCTTCTTTGCGGATAATTCATATAATATTGACTGGTAAAAGAAGTAAAAGTATATTGAAGTTACCATTTTTTAGAAGGGAGATTTGCTTATGAAAATGAAAAAACTGGTAGCTGTATTGGCAACTGCAGCTATGGTGTTGGGCTTGGCAGGATGCGGCGAGACCGCTTCAGCTTCCAATTCCGACAGCGCAGCCTCAACTTCTGTTGAGACAAGCACTTCCGTAGAGGCATCCGCTTCTGAGGAAACTCCTGCAGAACCTGTGACATTAAGAATGGCATGGTGGGGTTCGCAGACAAGACACGACAGGACAATCGCTGTAATTGAACTGTACGAGTCACTTCATCCTAATGTAACCATCGAATACGAGCCTATGGATTTTGACGGTTACTTTAACAAACTTGCCACACTGGTAGCAAGTAACGATGTATGGGATATCTTCCAGCTTGGATCCAATTTCCCTACATATCAGTCCAAGATTTACACCCTTAACGATTTCATCAAGGACGGCACAATCGATGTATCCGGTACCACAGATGCATTCCTTCGTATCGCAGCAGATGAAAAGGGCAATCAGGTAGGTCTTTGCAGCGGTGTTAACACCTACGGTATCGCTTACGATCCCGCACTCTTTGCTCAGGCAGGAGTTGCAGAACCCACCGAAAACTGGACCTGGGAAGACTACAAGCAGGCATGTCTTACCATTCACGAGAAACTCGGCATCTACGGCTCTTCCAAGTTTGACGACTGGCAGGCAGGCGCTTCCAGCGGCGTTAACCAGGAAGGTTTCGGAATCGGTTTCTTTAACAAGACCAACGACGGCCTTGGATTTACCGATTACAAGATGTTAACCGACTACATGCAGATGCGTGCCGACCTTGTTGAAGCAGGCGCATATCCCGATCCCGGTGCATGCAAAGAAATCTCCGATATCGAGAACGACTTTGTGGTATCCGGCGAAGCAGCAATGACATGGGTAGCATCCAACCAGTTCGTATCCCTTGCTACAGCAGCAGGAAGAGAGCTTAAGCTCATCAACCCTCCCCGCAAGAAAGCAAACGGACCTGCAGGTGTATCCATTCAGTCCTCTCAGATGCTTTGCGTATCTCAGGATTCCGAGCATCCCGATGAAGCAGCTAAGTTCATCGAATTCTTCCAGAGCAACATCGATGCCAACAAGATTCTTTTGGCAGAACGTGGTATTCCTACCTTTACAGCAGTTCGTGAAGCGCTCGCAGGAGACCTTACAGACCTTGAAAAGGCTGTATACGAATATGTAGATGTAGTAGGTGCTTTTGATACCGGCGGCGAGACAGTTAACCCTTCAAGCCCCGCTTGCACCGATGAAATCAAGGAACAGTACAACTACTACCTTGAGAAGGTAATCTACGGCGAAATGACTGCAGACGAAGCAGCCAAGGCTGTTTACGATTTTGCAGCATCCAAATTCTAGGTAACTACTCGTTTTCCTTTATATGATCAGAAGTCAAAGTCCCCGTTCCAATGCCAACCCCTTTGGCCCACCCGGGAACGGGGCTCCTTTGGCGATAAGTTACATTGAGGTTAGTATGAGCAAAAAAACTAAAATCGATGCCGGCGGACGTACCGCATGGAATCGCTTTATCTACAACAACAATACGGTCGGCCACATCTTTGCGGCCCCGTTTATAATCGGCTTCCTTGTTTTTACCATAATTCCGATGCTCAGTTCCTTGTACTATTCATGCACCGATTACAACATGATAGAAAAAGAACACTGGATAGGACTTGCCAACTACGCAAATCTTTTCAAGGATCCGAGATTCTTAAATTCAGTCAGGGTTACGCTTCAGTACGTGGTATTGTCGGTTCCCCTTAAGCTTGCATTCGCATTATTTATCGCATTCTTACTTACGCGTCCGAGCAAGGCGGTAAGCTTCTATCGTTCACTTTACTATCTGCCTTCTTTGATCGGCGGAAGCGTGGCGGTAGCACTGGTGTGGAAAGAACTGTTCGCAAGAAAGGGCCTTATCAACTCGGTCCTTGGCGACTTTGGAATAAAGACCGTTAACTGGTTTGGCAACATGTCAACAGCCAAATGGCCTATCATTCTTATGACTGTGTGGCAGTTTGGCTCATCGATGTTAATCTTTGCGGCGGGGTTAAAAGAAATCCCCACAAGTTATTACGAAGCAGCCAAAATTGACGGAGCAAACGGATGGCAGTCCTTTTGGAAGATTACCATGCCCTGTCTTTCACCCATCATTCTTTTTAATCTGATAATGCAGCTTATTTCAAGCTTTATGGTGTTTACACAGGCATTCGTCATTACTCAGGGCGGTCCCAACGACGCAACAATGTACTATGCACTTTATGTGTACAAGCAAGGTATACAAACCCGTAACATGGGCTATGCAAGCGCGATGAGCTGGGTAATGCTTGTGATAATGAGTACGGTTACGGCTATTGTATTCAAAACATCCAATCACTGGGTGTTCAAGGAATCTGAAGGTTAAGGAGAACGCTCATGAAAGTCAGAAAAGGCATTTTAACAATCCTTTACCACGTATTCATTGCGGCACTCGGCTTCATAATGGTATACCCGGTATTATGGATGATTTCGGGATCCCTTAAGGATAACTCCGAAATACTCTCAGGCTCGTTAAATCTTATCCCTCCAAGCTGGCGATGGGACAACTTTTCAAGAGGCTGGGCAGGCTTTGGCAAAATAACATTTACGACATATTTCAAAAACTCGCTTATTATCACCACAATAGCGACAATCGGTACTGTCATAAGCTCGTCGCTTATAGCTTACGCTCTTTCGAGAATACCCTTTCGCGGCAGAAAGTTTTGGTTTACACTTATGATTGGAACCATGCTTTTGCCGGGGCAGGTGGTAATGATTCCGCAGTATTTGATATACAACCACATTGGCTGGGTGGGAACACCGCTTCCTCTTATTGTTCCTCACTTTTTCGGAGCCCCTTTCTTTATTTACATGATGATGCAGTTCATGGCGGGTATTCCCAAGGAACTCGACGAGGCGGCAATTATAGACGGTTGCAGCAAGTATTCCGTATACAGCAGGGTGATATTCCCGTTACTTAAGCCGTCGCTTATTTCAACCATAATTATTCAGTTCTACTGGAAGTGGGACGACTATATGGGACCTATGTTATACTTGGGTAAGCCCGCATCTTATACCGTTTCCATAGCGGTTAAGCTTTTTGCGGATGCTACCAGTAAGACTGACTACGGCGCAATGTTTGCAATGTCTACATTGTCCATGATTCCCGTATTTACCATATTCCTGGTATTCAACAGATATCTTGTGGACGGTATCAGCACAAGCGGCCTCAAAGGCTAGAGATAATCGGAGACAGTCGCATGATAAATCGCGAAGCACTTGTTCGAAAGTATAATCCTACGCTATTAAGTCAAAGAACCCATTCCCCGCTCACGGTGGGGAACGGTGACTTTGCCTTTACTGCCGATATCACCGGGCTTCAGACCTTTTACGAAGCTTACGAACATGACTGTCCCATACTTACAATGTCGAATTGGGGATGGCACACGGCGCCCTTTGAAGACGGCAAGTATTATACCCTCGATGATTTTAATTACAAAATGACCGAGTACTATTACGAAAAAAGAATCGTTAAGTATCCGGTCAAAGAAACAGAAGAAAATTCCGCACTGTACAATTACCTGAGGCAGAATCCGCACAGATTCAACCTGGTAAGAATAGGGTTGTGCCTTAACGGACGGCCAATAGACGAAAAAGATATTTCCGACATCAGACAGGAACTTGATATGTACACGGGTATCCTTACAAGCCGCTTTAAACTTAAGGGCGAAGATGTCCTTGTAACCACCATAGCAGGCAACACGGATACGCTGGCCGTTAAAGTTGAGTCGGCTCTGGCCAAAGAAAGTCTTGCGGTGTTCATGGAATTTCCATATGCGAGTCCTGCCAAAACAGGCTCTGATTTTGACTCAATCGACAAGCATTTTACGAGATTTCATGATGACGGAATTATAGAAAGACAAATAGACAATGACAAGTACTACTGCCTTGTAAGCGGCAATGTGACCGTAACCAAGACAGGTATGCACAAGTTTCTTATAGAAGACCCGGGGCTTACGTTTACGGTTTCTTTGGCCAAGGAGCGGGAGAAATTATCAAATGTCACCTTTAAACAGGTCAGGGAAGAATCCGAATTCAGGTTTTATTCCTTCTGGAACAAGGGGGCAATGATAGATGTTACCGCTTCCGAGGACAAGCGTGCCGATGAACTTGAAAGGCGCATTATTACTTCGATGTATCTAAGCGCGGTAGAGGACTCGGGGACGTTGCCGCCGCAGGAGACCGGGCTTACGTGTAACAGCTGGTACGGAAAGTTTCATCTTGAGATGCATCCGATTCACGAGGCGTACTTATCGTTATACGGAAGAGGAGTGATGCTGGAAAAATCCCTTAAATGGTACATAGAATCGCTTCCTGCCGCTATGCGAAATGCCCGCAGAAATGGGTTTAAAGGAGCCAGGTGGGTTAAGATGACCGGTCCCGCATGCCAGGACTCACCTTCGGCCATTGCGCCTCTTTTGGTGTGGCAGCAGCCGCATATTATATATATGCTGACGCTGTTATATATGTCGCGCTACAACGATGCGAGGGTTGAAGTGCCTACCGAGACGAAAGAGGAATTCCTTAAGCGGTATGCCGACGTGGTGCGCGAGACCGCGGTGTTTATGGCAGATTTCTGTGTGTATGACGAAAGAACAGACTCCTTTGAATTGAAACCGCCGCTTTATTCGGTTCAGGAAAAAGGAAATCCGGGCGAGATTAAGAATCCTCCTTTCGAAACGGCTTATTTTGCCTTTGGATTACGTGCGGCATATGAGTGGCTTAAGAAATTGGGCGAGGAACACACAGAGTGGCTTGAGATAGCAGACAAAATAAAAAAGCCTTATATAAGCGCCGGATTGTTACAGGCATACAAAGGCTGTGATGATACATATACAAGACTTAACATAGATCATCCTTCGATGGTATTTGCACCCGGATTCATCGGAGCGGAAACTGACGGAAACGCGTTGGAAGATTCGCTTGGCAAGATAATGCAAACATGGGATTTTGAATCGCTGTGGGGCTGGGACTTTGCTTTTCTGGCATTAACTTATGCCAAGCTCGGCCACATGGAGAAAGCGTTCGATATTCTCATGATGGATACGGCCAAGAACACATATGTGGAAAGCGGCAACAATGCACAGGCGACAAGAGACGACCTGCCTTTGTACCTTCCCGGCAACGGTTCTCTTCTTCTTGCAATGTCGGCGCTTAAGAGTTGCAAAGGCTGGTATGTGCAGACAGAAGGACTGATGAACTATCCGTTTTAGCCTACGTCATCACCTTTGGTAATACGCTTTGAGGTGGAATTCTTGTACTTGGCGCGATACTTAAGCGGTGATACCTCACGGTAAGTCCTGAATACTTTTTCAAAGTAGGTGAGGCTTTCGTAGCCGCACTCACGCGCAATATCGGACACCGACATCGATGTGGTGGTAAGAAGCACATGAGCTTTGTCGATACGGTGAATGTTAATGTATTCGTTGACGGTGAAGCCGGTTACTTCTTTGAAGATGCGACTTAAGTAACACTTATTGACAAAGAATGTATCGGCAAGATTCTCAAGAGAAAGGCTCTCGGTACAGTGCGAAGTGATGTAATCCGCCACAAGGTCAACCTTCTGGTGTCTGGCCATGGAGGAGGATTTGACAGGCATCTGCCTGTGGGACTCTGCATAGCGCATGGCATAGAGAATCAGAGAGGAAAGCTTCATCATTACGCTGAGGCGATATCCCGGAAGTTTGTGATGAATTTCGGACTGAAGTTCTAACAGGAGATTCTCCACAAAAGGCTGCTCGGCGGGAGCAATTTCAAGAACTCCCGAGTAGCGGTTAAAGAAATCCCTGAGATTTAAATCTCCGAATTGAGAGAAGAAACCTGCAAAAGGCTCCTCGGAGAACTCGATAAGAATGCGGTCGTGGTAGGAACTTGCGGCCACGCCGGTCTTATGGATCTCGTTACGGTTTATAAATACAAGGCAGCCTTTCTTGATATGATAGGTATGCTGGCCTATGAAATAGAAACGCTCACCTTCCACAAGATAGTAGATTTCGTATTCGTCATGAAAATGTTTGGTGGGCATGGTGTATTCGTAATCACGGATAACACGGTCGATGGTGATGCCGTCTAATGATTCTTCAAAGAGTGTCTGACGCATGGCTGTCCTTTCGAAAAAGTAAATATACAACGAAAACAAAGTAAAAACCATTTAAATTTGATATTAATTATATTATTTTTACTATAGATTGTCTATACAGACAAAATGCAATATCGGAGGAAATTCCAAAATGCACTATCAAGACGGAAAGATGAAAGATGTGACTATTGCCTACATAGGCGGCGGCTCGAGAGGCTGGGCATGGACGTTTATGACGGACCTTGCCAGAGAAGATAAGCTTTCGGGCGAAATAAGACTTTACGACATAGACAGAAAAGCTTCCGAGAATAACGCGATAATCGGTAACCACATAAGCGAAAGACCCGAAGCGGTAGGTAAATGGAAGTACACGGTAAAGGATACGCTTAAAGAAGCGCTTACAGGAGCGGATTTCGTGGTGATATCCATAATGCCCGGAACTTTCGATGAAATGGAGTCGGACGTTCATACTCCGGAAAGACTCGGAATATACCAGTCGGTAGGCGATACCGCAGGCCCCGGAGGAATCATAAGAGCTTTAAGAACGCTTCCGATGTTTAAAGAATTTGCCGAAGCGATAAAAGAGTACTCACCTGAAGCATGGGTAATCAACTATACCAATCCCATGACACTCTGCGTTAAGATGCTCTACCACGTATTCCCTGAGATTAAAGCTTTCGGATGCTGCCATGAAGTGTTCGGCACACAGAACGTCCTTGCGGGAATACTCAAAAAAGAAGGATACGTAACAGGCGAAATCGACAGACACGACATACATGTCAATGTGCTTGGAATCAATCACTTTACATGGTTTGACTATGCATCGTACAAAGGCATCGATTTGTTCCCCATATACAGAAAATACGTAGACGAACATTTTGAAGAGGGCTACGATTCAAGCGATACGGAGAATTGGATTAACAAATGCTTTGCCTGCAAACACAGAGTCAAGATGGACTTGTTTAAACGCTACGGACTTATCGCGGCAGCAGGCGACAGACATCTTGCGGAGTTCATGCCGGGAGACACATATTTAAAGAATCCGCAGGTCGTTGAATCCTGGGATTTCGGACTTACACCGGTATCGTGGCGCAAGAAAGACCTAGAGGACAGACTTGCCAGAGCTCACAGACTTGCAGGCATGCAGGAAGAGGTTGAATTAAAACCTACAGGAGAAGAAGGGATACTTCTTATAAAAGCGCTCTGCGGCCTTGAAAGAGTTGTATCAAACGTTAACATTCCGAATACCTGCCTGCAGATAGCCAACCTTCCGAAGGAAGCGGTTGTAGAGACCAACGCAATTTTCGAAAGAGATTCAATAAGGCCTATATTTGCGGGAAGCGTTCCCGAAAATGTACTTGAACTTTTGAAGCCGCATATAGAGAACCATGAAAGAACTTTAAAAGCAGTTGAAACCTGCGACAGAAATCTTGTCAAAGAAGCTTTCAAGGCTGATCCGCTTATTAAGGGAAGGGCCACGGATGAGGCCATCGAAAAGCTTGCGGATGACATGATAGAGAACACAATTAAATATTTACCTGCCGGGTGGAAATAGGGGGAACATAAACATGTGTGGGGGCACGGTTTATGGCGGTAAACGATTCAATACGGGTGTGTCCCGATTGATAAAAGTGGTAATCCACTGATACTGTTAACCGACCTAAAGAAGCGTATGATTACACGCCGGCAGAAGTAATCGAAGCGTTAAGTCCCATACAGAGATGTGTGGGGCTTTTTCTTTTGGTCACAATTAAAAGGAAGAATTGGAGGAAAAATGAAAAAAGGATGGAAGAAAATGGGTGCATCCGTAGGAACGTCAATATTAATGGCGGCTATACTTACGATTAATGCATTCGCGGCTCCCGAACTTAAGTATGTGAAGAACAGCAAAATGCTTGAGTACAAAGGAAGCTACGATGAAGCAGCTTACCCATACGAAAAACTTGACGCTGCCTTTACGACAGCCGCTATTGAGGTGGACGGTTTTCTGGAAGAAGCATACAATGCCGCAACAGTCTCAAAAATTGACAATACTAAGGCCAAAGACGGCTATGGGCTTGAGCCCGGCAATCAGACATACGGCGAATTGAGAACCCTTTGGGACGGACCTGTTTTATATCTTGGAATAAGCGTATACGATGATTGCGTACTCACAAGCACTGAGACCAAGACCGGTGCGGTGAGCAACCCCGCGGTGGCAGGAACATCTGTTACAACATACCCTTACGCAAGCTGGGGCGGATTCTGGGCAACATACGCGGTTACAGAGTCCAAAGAAAGCTGCGACAGCGTTGTTCTGGCAGTGGATTTATACAACGACCGCACCGATTATGAACTTGATACAGCCGGCATAGTTACAATCGATGCACTGGGACAGCTTTATTACTTCGCAAACTCTAACATTCCCTCCCTCGGAAGCGCACTTGGCGCCCCCAATCATCCCGAATTTATGAATATTATCAAGGGATATGCGGCAGCGCCCATGTTGGACGCTCAAGGCGAGCAAATCGGTTATACCGTTGAAGTCGCTCTTCAGATTGAAGACCTTGAACTTAACAACGGAACTGAGATAGGTGTGGATTTAAAGATTAACGACGTCAACAATGTGGTAACGGGTTATGACAAAGAAACCGTGCCTAACCCCGATTACGTAGCGCCAGTTGAGGAAGACGTGTCCGACAACGATGCTGAAGGTGAAGACGTTTCTGATAACGATGAAACAGGCGAAGATATATCAGGCAATGACGAATCGGACGAAGAAATCGTTGCCGACGAGGAAACACCGGGTGAAGAACAGGGTGAAGAAGCTGAGCCTCATGAGCCTTCGGAGGATACTGAAGAACCCGCAGAAGATGAGGAGCCTGCCGATAATATCGGGGAAGATGATAATGCCGGCGAAGAAAGCTCTCCTTCAAATGTAAGCGATGTTGAAGTTTATGCCGAAACCGAAGAAGTGACTGAAGAGGAAGAACCCGAGGAGATACCTGAATTTATTGAGGTTGATGTTCCCGTATATTCGATGAAGAAGAGTGCGGACATCTTCTGGAGCCATAATCAGGACAGCCTTTACAAGGATTTTGACCACGAGCATACCAAGTCTCTTGACTGGGGCGTGATTACACTTACGGGATGGAACGGAACCGATGAGTTTGCATACAGTGAGTGGCGCATAACCAAGATACTTGATTATATGAATTCGGCTTCTTTTGCCAAAGGAGTATATACGGCAGAATCTCAGGCGGCACTTGATGCGGCAGTCAGTGAAGCGCAGGCTGTTATAAATGACTCGGTTAAGGACAAGGCAAGAACGGAGGCTGTGGCAACCGCACTTGAGAATGCATTCTACGGGCTTAAGTGGGGAGATACTAAGTACCCCGATCCCTCAGACCTTCCGAAGCAGGTTACGCTTCCCAATCCTTATAAATTCTTTGGCAGCGAAAGAATGGTTAAGAACGCTTCGGACTGGGAAGAAAGAAGAGCTGAGATTCTTGATCTTGCGCAGTTTTATGAGTACGGTTACAAGCCCGAATATGATGATTTGACGATTAAGAGCGCGTCTTACCACAAGGCCGGCGACAAGAAATACAGATGGAGCAATTCGCAGGGCAAATATGTAGAGGACGGCACCTATTCAAGCACTGCAGTCAGCATTACGGCAACAGTGACTGTGGGCGATAAGAGCAAGGATATTTCTTTTGACGTAGAGATGCCTACCGACGAACAGATTGCGGCAAGCGGACATGCAGGTGAGAAACTGCCCATAGTACTGTCTTATGACGGAAGCATTTCCTCTTATACCAATGCGGGACTTGCAATGATAACGGTTCCTTCGGTAGTAAGCGATACAAGAACCAATGACTATGCATGGAACAAGCGTACAGGCACTTTCTACGACTTATACCCTTACAGCCGTAACGGCGAAGCCGCACTCAAAGAAGTCAGCAACGAAATGGCTGAAGCCTGGGCAGCATCACTGATTATCGATGCACTCGAATTATGTGAAAACTCAACTCACGAAAGTCAAAAGAACGCTGTGGCGGATCTTGCAATCGACAAACTTGCCGTTACGGGATTCTCCATAAACGGTAAATATGCTTTTGTGGCAGCGGTATTTGACGACAGAATCGACGTATGTATCCCGGGAGCAGCCGGCGCGACAGGCCCTTCACCCTGGAGATATGTGTACAGAGGACAGGTATACGACTGGACCGGAACCGCGTACGTAAGCTCATCTGTTGACTCCTATCAGGTTGCATGGGGTACGGAAGTAATAGCCAATTCCGTAAGACACAACAGAGTGCGTGAGACCGAGCTGTTCCGTCATTTCATGACACCCGGACACTTCTACGCATTTGAGGACGATGCTTACGGCTATGCCACAAGACTTCCTTACGACCAGAACGATCTGGTGGCAACACTTGCACCCAGAGCAATAATCATTGAGAACACGGTCAATGACTATAACGATGGCTGTACCGCGGATTGCCTCGGCGCAGAAATTGCCAAGTC
The DNA here is from genome assembly GCA_017544835.1 of Lachnospiraceae bacterium. Taxonomy (GTDB): domain Bacteria; phylum Bacillota; class Clostridia; order Lachnospirales; family Lachnospiraceae; genus UBA1258. The sequence goes on from JAFYDI010000118.1 coordinate 11,839, forward strand.
TGTATACAGAAACCTCGGACTTGATGCAGACGACCTTGTTAAGTTTAACCTTCGTAACTTAAAGTCGGGTGACCCTCACGGCAACGACTCTACGCAAAGAAACCGTTCGGCCGAGTATCTTAATTATTATTTCTTCGGCAAAGCGATGAAAGACTCTACAAGCACATATTTAAGTACAGATCCTTTCTCGCTCAATATTTCGTGTGACCGCACACAGAACCCCTATGATTATTACTGGGGCGGATTCAACACCATCACCGGCGGACAGACAGGTGTGAACGGCACAGATGGCTGGTATTATTATACTTTTGAAAAAGAACCTGAAGTAAAGAATGGTATCGTAGAAGAAGACGGAAACTTATACTACTACGTAAACGATCAGCGCTCTTACGCAGGTCTCTTGGATATCGACGGAGCATTCTACTATGCTCAAGGCGGCGGTGTAATCTCAAAAGGACACTACTATATCACTCACGGTAACGGCATCATGAAGAGCGGACACTCAGATTTTGATGAAGTAACCGGTAAGATGATAATTAACGGTATCAAGGAAGTATACGGCGAAGACAGATACTACGAAGACGGCGACCTTCAAAAAGGCGCAGGCGTAGTTAACGTAGGAGGTTTCTTCTACTATGTGGATGAAGAAGGAAGAATCGTTAAGCAGCCCGAAGTCGAAGTGGTTAAGACCAACGGCAGAATTCCTGCAGGTACCTACAGAACCACCGAAAAGGGTATACTTATCCTCGACGGAATACTCACCGTAGACGGCGAGACCGCATACTACAAGAACAACAGAAAGGCTCAAAGAGCAGGTCTTGTAGAGTATAACGGCGACTACTACTACGTAATCGAGAACGGTGCACTTGCAACAGGATTCGTAACAGTTAAGAAGACCAACGACTTAAAGGAATTCGGTACATACGAATTCGCTGCAGACGGTAAGATGATCATGAAGAACGGTCTTGTAGACGAAGAAGGCTCTACATACTACTATGTAGACGGAAGACGCGCTTACGCAGGACTTGTTAAGATAGGCGAGGACCTCTACTATGTAAAGGGAACCGGCGAAATCGCAAAGGGTCATTACTACATCACTCACACCAACGGACTTATCGAAAAGAGCTGTCATGCTATGTTTGGTGAGGACGGAAAGTTCTTAAGATTTGGCAAGAAATAAAACAACAATTTCGAGGGGCCGGGCAACCGGCCTCTCTTCCTTTTGCTGTAAAAGTTTGTTTTTTTTACCGCCCGAATGTGGTACAGTAAGTAAAAGAAAAACCTATGGGAGACATAATGCATGACTAAAGTATTTATCGACGGAAGCGAAGGAACCACGGGACTTCGCATTAATGAACGTTTTGAGAAGCGTGACGACATAGAGATATTAAAGATTTCGCCGGAACTCAGAAAAGACCCGGCAGAGATTAAGAGACTTATAAACGAATCGGATGTGACGTTCCTGTGCCTGCCCGACCAGGCTGCGATAGAGGCGGCAGAGATGGTTGACAATGACAAGACCGTTATCATTGATGCTTCCACAGCTCACAGAACCCTTCCCGATTGGGCCTATGGTTTTCCGGAACTTTCGGCGGAGCACAGAGCGGCGATTAAGAACGGTCGCAAGATAGCTGTTCCCGGCTGTTATGCGTCAGGATTTATAGCTGTTGCGTATCCTTTGGTCAAAGAAGGCATTATGCCTGCCGACTATCCCGTATCGGTATTTGCGGCTTCGGGTTACAGCGGAGGCGGTAAGAAGCTTATTGCGGCATACGAGGAAGAGGGACGCGACCCTAAGTTTGATTCAGCAAGAATGTATGCATGGACTCAGTCTCACAAGCATTTGAAGGAAATGAAGGCTATTACGGGACTTAAGAGAGAGCCGCTGTTTGCTCCTTTTACCACCAATTACCACAGCGGTATGATAGTACAGGTTCCGCTTTTCACAGACTTATTAAGTGCTAAGAAGACTCCCGAAGAGATTAGAGATTTCTATGCACGCTACTATGAGGGTGAAAAGTTTATTAAGGTAATGCCTTTCGGCGCCGATGTTGAAGCAGGCGGAGCGCTTTTCTCAAGCGAGTGCGCCGGCTGGGACGGAATGCGCATTTATGTAACGGGTAATGAGGACAGAGTTGTGGTTGCAACAAGCTTTGATAACCTTGGCAAGGGTGCATCAGGCGCTGCCATTCAGTGCCTTAACATAGTTCTTGGTTGCGATGAAGCGAAAGGGCTTAATCTGTAATGAGCGGTAAATTATATGTGGTGGCTACTCCCATAGGCAATCTTTCGGATTTTTCGGAGAGAGCGATTGAAACGCTTAAATCCGTTGACCTGATTGCTGCGGAGGATACACGCAATACAATTAAATTACTGACACACTTTGACATTCATACGCCCCAGACTGCCAATCATAAGTTCAATGAGCGTCAGGCGGTGGACAGACTGGTGCGAGAGATTCTGGACGGCAAGTCCATTGCGGTGGTTTCGGATGCGGGAACTCCCTGCATTAACGACCCCGGATTTATACTTGTGGAGGCTTGCGCCGAAGCGGGTATCGATGTGGTAGGTGTGCCGGGATGCTGCGCTGCGGCTACGGTTGTGTCGGTGTCGGGACTTCCGTCGGACAGTTTTCTTTTTATGGGATTCTTCCCGAGAGAGAAGAGAGATGCCGAGAAACTCTTTGAGTATATCGAGGGCAACAAGACAGAACTTTACATATTCTACGAGTCGCCGAAACGTGTGATTGATACGATGGAGCTTCTTGCTACAGCGTTCCCAACCGCTAAGATTGCGCTTTGCAACGACCTTACGAAGACTTTCGAGCGTATATATCGAGGCACGCCGGCAGAGGTGCTTGCGGACCTTAAGGCCAATCCCAACGCGGAGAAGGGCGAGTATGCTTTTGCAATGTATGTGGAAGCTACTGAGAAGGCGACGGATGACAACGCACTTTCTCTTGAGGCTATGCTTACGGATGTTTGCGTGAAGCACAGATGTACGCTTAAGGAGGCCATAAGTCTTCTTAGTACGGACAAGACTGTGAGCCCCACCGGGCAGATTCCTGCGTCCAAGAAAGAGCTTTACCAGGCTTCGCTTAACTTGAAGGAATTATTCTAGGCGGCAAGATTAATAGAATTTTAAAACTAATTATATATTATTGAGAGGTATTATATGGCAGAATTATGCATGTGTTATCCGGGAGGCCTTCACAAGGCGCTCACCTTAAGCTATGATGACGGCGTTGAGCAGGACAAAAAGCTTATAGAGATAATGGTCAAGTACGGCCTCAAAGGTACTTTTAACTTAAACAGCGGAATTTATGCGGCGGAAGGAACGGTTTATCCCGAGGGCACCATTCACAGAAGAATGCCCAAGTCCGAGATTGACAAGCTCTATATTCAGAACGGTATGGAGGTTGCAACTCACGGCTATACGCATCCTTTCCTTAACCGCATCCCGTCCCATGTAGCGGTCAAAGAAATCATGGTGGACAGAAGAACCCTTGAGGAGCAGTTCGGCTGTGTCGTTAGAGGACACGCATATCCATTCGGTTGCTATAATGACACGGTTGTGGATATTTTGAAACAGTGCGGAATCGTCTACGCGCGTACGGTTAATTCCACACATTGGTTCAATCCTCCGGAAAACTGGCTTCGTCTCGACCCGACCTGTCACCACGACGATCCCAAGCTTTTTGAGCTTTGCGATATGTACCTTAAGATGAACGGCGACTGGGGTTATCCTCAGATATTCTATCTCTGGGGCCACGCTTATGAATTTGAGGCCAACAACAACTGGGACAGAATCGAGAAATTTGCCGAGAAGATGGGCGGACACGATGATATCTGGTATGCGACCAACATTGAGATTTATAACTATCTTGAGTGCTGCAAGCAGCTTAGATTCACCGCTGATGTGACCATGGTCGAGAACCCTACGGCAATCGATATCTGGTTTACTTACAATAACAAGCCTTATATGGTTAAGGCGGGAGAAACGTTGAAAATCGGATGACACTTATCATTGCGATTGTGCCCTTGGTTAGATTAAGACGTTAAAGGAGATTATTTGATGAAAATTCTTGTTACGGGCGGAGCCGGATATATAGGCTCTCATACGGTAGTGGAGCTTCAGAACGCGGGTTATGACGTTGTTGTCGTAGACAACTTAAGTAACTCTTCGGAGAAGTCCCTTGACAGAGTAGCAGAGATTACAGGCAAGAAGGTTTCTTTTTACAAATGCGACATCTTAGACAGAGAGAAACTTAATGAAGTACTGGACAAAGAAAAAGTTGATGCCTGCATTCACTTCGCAGGTCTTAAGGCAGTAGGCGAGTCAGTAGCCAAGCCTTGGGAATACTACGAGAACAATATTGCAGGAACCCTTACACTTGTAGATGTAATGAGAAAGCACGGAGTTAAGAACATTATCTTCTCTTCCTCATCGACGGTATACGGAGACCCCGAGACCGTTCCGATTACCGAAGAGTGCCCCAAGGGCGTCTGCACCAACCCTTACGGCTGGACCAAGTCCATGCTTGAGCAGATTCTTTCGGATATACAGAAGGCTGACAATGAGTGGAACGTTATCCTTCTCAGATACTTTAACCCTATCGGCGCTCACAAGTCCGGTCTTATCGGTGAGAACCCCAACGGAATACCCAATAACCTGATGCCTTACATCACTCAGGTGGCTGTAGGCAAGCGCGATCACCTTACGGTATTCGGTAACGACTACAACACTCCCGACGGAACCGGCGTGCGTGACTATATCCACGTTGTGGACCTTGCGAAGGGTCATGTTAAGGCACTTAAGAAGATTGAGGAGAAAGCTGGACTTAAGATTTACAATCTTGGTACCGGCACAGGCTACAGCGTTCTTGACATCGTTAAGAACTTTGAAGAAGCTACTGGCGTTAAGATTCCTTACGAAATCGGTCCCCGTCGTGCAGGCGACATCGCCATCAACTACGCATCTCCCGACCTTGCCCGCAAGGAGCTTGGCTGGGTAGCCGAGAACGGCATCAAGGAAATGTGTGCCGACTCCTGGAACTGGCAGAAGAACAATCCAAACGGATACGACGACTAATGCAAAAAGACCCGTGGCGCCATAAACGTCACGGGTTTTATAATGCTTAAAAATCTTCTTCGATTACATGAAACTCGAGATAGTCAAAAGAAATATCCTCGATAAAGCAGTCCTTTGTAAATCGGGTCTTACCTGTTCGCTTAAAGTCCGCGATGGTTGATTCAAGCCAGATGGGCTTTTGCAAATCGAACTCGACGCAGGCCTTTTCAAGAGCGTTATACACCTTGTGGGTACGGGTGTCGGAGGAGTAGTCCTCGATGGTGATATCTTTAATTAAGTGATTGCTTTCAAACATTTTAACCCAGATTCGCATAACCCACAGGTGTTCCTTTCACGGAGCGTTTTCTTTCGCAATATTTTACCATAGGTTTTAGGGATAATTAATAACTTTTTTCGTAAATTGAATTCAGGGTTAACCAAGTTATGATATAATGACAATTGGTGTGGAGCGAAGGCGCGCCACACCTAAAATATGTTAAAAAGGGACAATATGGAAGTTACTACCAAAGAAGAGCGAAACAGCGAAGTGCAGACATGGAACGAAGTCACCCTTCTTTATTCGTCTGCACTCAAACAGATTAATACCAAACTTGAGATTCTTAACGATGAGTTTCAGCATGTACATCAGTACAATCCCATCGAGCATATCAAGTCTCGACTCAAGACTCCCGAGAGTATAGTTAAGAAGCTTAGAAAATACGGACAGGAATCTACAATCGACAATATGGTGGCATATGTCAACGATATTGCCGGTATCAGAGTTATTTGTTCTTTTACCAACGACATTTACCGTATCGCGGACATGATTTCCAATCAGTCGGATATCAGGGTCATTGAGGTAAGAGATTATATTAAGAACCCCAAGCCCAGCGGATATATGAGCTATCATATGCTCGTTACGGTACCGGTTTATCTTTCGGACAGAATCGTGGATACGAAGGTTGAGATTCAGATTCGTACCGTCGCACAGGATTTTTGGGCAAGCCTCGAGCATAAGATTAACTACAAGTTCGAAGGCGGCGATGTTCCGAAGAAGATTCAGGACGAACTCGTAGAATGTGCATATATGGTTTCCAAACTGGACGACCATATGTTATTGTTAAATGAAGAGGTTCAGAACCTCGATCGTGACAGCGCGGACAGATAGAGAATGGGTGTACCGGAGGAGAGAGTATGGACAGTTTTTTTGACAAGATTACCAGTAAATTCGGGGCAGGCGATGCAATCAAGGCCAATTCCGAAGCGGAAGCCAAGGAGTTAGAGAAGGCAAGAGAAAAGGCCACAGAGCTTGAGAAAGCCGTAAGCGATATGAGAAGGTTAAGCTTTAAGGCCGTTGAGACCAATGAAGCCACCACTCAGCTTGTTGCAAGCGCCATTGAGAAGATAGAAGAGTTCAGAGCCGCAGGCGGTTACGAAGGTTCCGAGGAACTTTCCAAGATTTCTGCCGAACTTGCAGCGCTCAAGGAAAACGTTGAGGCATCCTTTAAAGCATCCGGTGAGGAAGCTCACATGGAGAATGTGCGCGTGTACAGAAACGTACAGGCGGCAGTTATCGAGGAGCTTAAGCAGCAGTCCGAAGCCATTGCGATTCAGCATCTTCACATTGAGAAGAAGATAAGGGGCATTAAGCCCTGCGCAATTATCGCCCTTGTATTCAGCGGAATATCAATGGTGGGCGTATGCGTGGCACTTTACATTCTTATCAGCAATTTCGGATTCTAGAAACAGGAACTTGAGAGTATATGGGAAAAGTAGATTTTAAGCCGGGCAACATGCTGTATCCCTTGCCCGTTGTAATGGTTACCGTTGCAGACGATAACGGTAAGTCCAATATCATTACCCTTGCATGGGCCGGTACCATCAATTCGGACCCCGCAATGGTATCGATTTCGGTGAGGAAGGAGCGATATTCGTACCCGCTTTTAGTTAAGAACAAAGAGTTCTGCATTAACCTCACGACCAGGGATCTGGCCTTCGCTACCGATTATTGCGGCGTTAAGAGCGGACGCGATACCGACAAGTGGAAGGACACCGGGCTTACCCCGATTCCCTGCAGTGCCATCAAGGCAGATATGATTGAAGAAAGCCCCGTGAACATAGAGTGTAAGGTTACGAAATATGAAGACCTCGGCAGCCATACCATCTTCTACGGCGAAGTGGTAGCGGTTCACGCGGACGACAAATACATGGATGATAAGGGTAAGTTCACATTTGAGGACTCAGACCCCATCACATATTCTCACGGCAAGTACTACACGCTCGGCGAGAATATAGGTAAATTCGGATACTCAGTACAGAAAAAGAAACCGGACCGTTAATCTAGCGGTTCGGTTTTTATTTGGGCTTTCCTTTGGTTACGGAATTGTCGCCGAAGCGGTCGCGGATGGAGCGGAGGGCGGCCTCGAGCTTTCTGTTCTTCTCATTATCGACTGCGGGAATAGTGGCCGAATCTGAGGAGTCAGATCCTTGTTCCGAGTTATGACTTAGATATCCTTCAGAGAATAAACTTAACTGATACGGCTCGTCGGGCTTAACCAATTTGCCGGCGCGGACACCTAAGAGCCTTATGGGCTCACCGTTCCAGAGCTTGTCAAAGAGGTTCATGGATACGCGGTGGAGAGCGTCGGTTGTCTCAATGGGAGAATCGGTGGAGCATTGGTGAGAGAAAGTCTTAAAGTCTGAGTATTTAATCTCCACCGTAACCTGCATTGCAAGGACGGCAGAGTCATGGAGACGCTTCGATACAGATTCGCACAGGGAATAGATGACATCTGATGCGACGGAACGTTCTGTAACGTCTCGGGCGACGGTGGTGGAATTGCCGATACCCTTGGCTTCCTGAACTTCGGTCTCAATCTTGGAATCATCGATGCCGTTGGCAAATTCCCACAGAGTAATACCGTGACTCTTAAGATGCGAGACTAAAATGTCCTTGTCGGTGCGGGCCAGCTCGCCTATAGTGAATATGCCGAGCTTATTAAGCGTTGCGGCAGCAGATTTACCGCACAGGAATAAGTCGCGAACCGGTAACGGCCAGAGCTTTTGCTTAATCTCGTAGGAGTAAAGGGTATGGGTCTTGTCGGGCTTGGAGAAATCCGAAGCCATCTTGGCAAGGACCTTTCTGTCGGATATGCCTACATTGACCGTGAATCCGAAGCGCGTATATATATCATGCCTTATCATGGCGGCGCAGGCCTCGGGAGACTCATAGCGGTGCGCTATGGGCGTATAATATAGATAGCACTCGTCTATACTTGCCGACTCCACATCATCGGTAAGCGAATAAAGATAATCTTTAAAAAGGTGACTCATACGTGAGTAGAGCTTAAAATTCGGGGATTCAATAATAAGATTGGGACATTTCTTAAGGGCAGATGCTACGGGCTCCGCAGTCTCTATTCCGAGGCGTTTCGCGGGGATGGACTTGGCCGTGACTATACCGTGACGGGTCGCGCGGTCACCGCCTATAATCGAGGGAACTTCTCTTAAATCCACAGTAGCTCCGTTATTAAGTTTATCCACCGCTGTCCAGCTTAAAAAGGCTGAATTTACGTCAATGTGAAAGAAAATCGGGCCCATAAGAATCCTCGAACATATGTACTGATTAAACTATAGCACAATCCGGCGCACTTTACAACAAGTCAAAATCTTGGTAGAATAGCAGATAAGTTAGTTTGATTATTTCTCCGGGAAGGCCTTTAAGGCTTTCGGTCAGGTATATATATAAACAGGGTTTGGGAACATGGTTTTATTATCCAGATATCATAAAAATTGCAAAGTTGCGGCACTGCGCGTAGGGTTTATTGCTATAGCCTTAAGCGCTCTTTTTATACCCTCGATTGAGCCCGTAAAGAGCGAGGGCAACAATATTTTTACCCTTTATGTCAATGACACTTTAATCGGTACCGTTGACAGCGAGGAGGCGGTTGACGAACTTCTTAATGAGGCAAGAAGAGCCGTTGTGGGCGACTCCGAAGGAGTTGTGCTGATTGAGGCTGAGTCAAGAATTGTCGGCTCCGAAGTATGGTACGGAAAGACCGATGACAAGGCTGAACTTGTTAAGAAGATTGAAGATGTGTATTCGGCTTCTTTAAGAGAGACGATGCAGCATTCTTATACCGTTAAGATAGACGACTATACAGTTAATGTTTCTACCGCCGAGGAGGTTGAAGAACTTCTGGAGGCATCCATAAATCGTTACGCGGAACCCGGAAAGTTTACGGTCGATCTTATTTCAGACACAGACAGAAAGCTTCCCGTTCTTATTCCCCAGATTACCAAGCATAGCAATGAAATCGTCGCCGAAAGTACGCTTGCGACAGACTACTTAAGCAACGACGGTTTCTATTATGATTTTGACAAAATAATAGCTGAGGCAACTCCGGCTTCACTGCCTTCTTTTGATGACTACGATTACGGCATCACGGATGTTTCTTTTGCCAATAACGTTGAAGTGGTGGAGTCATACCTTTCTTCAAGAGAAGTGGTTCCGCTCAGTGCCGCAATCGACGAGGTTACCAAGGACAAGCAGCAGAAGACCATTCATGAAGTTAAGTCCGGTGACACGCTTTCCGTTATTGCGCAGATGTATAACACAACGGTTGACGATATCGTTGAGCTTAACGAGAACATTGCCAACGCCAATTCCCGTATTCGAGTAGGCGATGAAATCACCGTAACGGTTCCCAAGCCCGAGCTTTCCATCGAGAGAGAAGAGCTTGTGTATTATGAGGGAACTTACGAAGCTGATGTAATATATAAGTACAATGACAATTGGTACACGACTACCGAGGTTACGCTTCAGGATCCTTCTTCCGGATATCATAAGGCGGTTGAGAAGGTTGTTTATCTTGACAACAAGATGGTAAGCTCCGAGGTTGTTATGGAAGAAATCGTGGCTGAAGCGATTCCGAAGATTGTTGAGAAGGGTACCAAGATTCCGCCTACGTATATCAAGCCTATCAGCGGCGGACGTCTTACCAGTACATTCGGCGGACGTACAGCGACCATTCGAGGCATGACGACTTACCATGGCGCGGTTGACTGGGCGACACCTATCGGTACTTCGGTTGTTGCATCCTGCGGCGGACGAGTTTCTTTTGCCGGATGGAAAGCTTCGTACGGTAACTGTATCTTTATCGAGCATCCGGACGGAAGACAGACGAGATATGCTCACTTAAGTAAGGTACTGGTATCCGCAGGCCAGAATGTATCACAGGGACAGAAGATTGCACTTTCCGGTAATACCGGCGTTTCTACCGGCCCGCACTTACACTTTGAGATACGTATCGGCGGCAAGGCGGTTGACCCGCTTAAGTACATTTCGTACTAAGTTGTGCACAATCTTAAGAATTTTGACAATCGAAATTCTTTATGTTATAAAAAATAAGTTAGATATAGAAATCCAATCAATCGGGATGGAAGCAGATTATGAGACAATACGCAGTTAAGGGCGGCGCGCCTCTTGTAGGCGAAGTTGAAATCGGCGGTGCCAAGAATGCGGCTTTGGGTATACTCGCCGCAGCACTTATGGCCGATGAAACGGTCGAAATTGAAAACGTCCCCGATTTATCCGACATTGATGTCATGCTTGATGCACTCAAGACTTTGGGAGCGAGAGTTGACAAGGTTAATCGCCACACGGTTCGGATAAACGGTTCCACTGTTCACACTACATCGTTACTTAGCGATGCTTTAAATAAAATACGCGGTTCCTACTATTTTGTAGGTGCTTTACTTGGTAAATACGGAAAGGCAGAGGTCATTCTCCCCGGAGGATGCAGCATAGGTTCAAGACCCGTAGACCTTCATTTGAAGGGCTTTAAGGCACTCGGAGCCACAGCTGAAATCGACCATGCCTGCATGGTATGTGAGTCTGAAAAGCTTACAGGAAGTCACATATTCATGGACAGCGTTTCCGTAGGCGCTACCATTAACATCATGCTTGCCGCTGTTATGGCGGAAGGCCAGACATATATCGAGAACGCTGCCAAGGAGCCTCACGTCGTAGACGTAGCCAACTTCTTAAACAGCATGGGCGCATCCATTAAGGGCGCAGGTACCGACGTTATCCGTATCAAGGGAGTTGAGAGACTTCACGCTACACACTACTCCATCATCCCCGACCAGATTGAAGCGGGTACTTTCATGATGGCAGCAGCTGCAACCAAGGGTGACGTACTTATTAAGAACGTTATCCCCAAGCACTTAGAGTCCATCACCTCGAAGCTTCTTGAAATCGGTTGCGAGATAGAAGAGTTTGACGATTCCATTCGTGTGGTATCGAGTAAGCCTTTCTTTCACACTCAGGTGAAGACAGCTCCTTATCCGGGATTCCCGACAGATATGCAGCCTCAGATAGCGGTTGTGCTCGGACTTGCCGAGGGCACCAGCATTATTACCGAGACTATTTTCGAGAACAGACTTAAGTATGTCGACGAGCTTGTAAGACTCGGGGCCAATATGCGTGCCGAAGGTAACACCGCCATTATTGAAGGCGTACAGCGCTACAGCGGTGGTATCGTAACCGCACCCGACTTAAGAGCCGGCGCAGCACTTGTAGTTGCAGGCTTAAGCGCAGAGGGAGTTACCCTTATAAGCGATATTCACTATGTAGAGAGAGGTTACGAAGACTTCCCCGAGAAGTTAAGAAGCCTCGGCGCTCAGATAGAGCTTGTGGAATCTGACAAAGATATTCAGAGATTTAAATTAAGAGTAAGCTAATAAATAAACCCTTCGGTGATGCGTCGAAGGGTTTTTGCTATTAGGAATCTCAGGTGTGCTATATAATTGCCTCAATATGTAGGCCGGGCTCGGCCGACAAATCGATAAACTCATTGCCACACTTGATGGTGGGATTGGCTAGACTTGAACGATTTATGAAGACTACGTCGCCGACACGTCCGTCGTTTAACTTAACGCGGTTAAGCATGTAGGTGTTAACTATGTTCTCAAGGAAAGTCATGATGAAACGGGTATCGTACTTCTGAAGACCTTCCTGCTCGAAGATATCAACAACCTTGAAAGGACACATGGGACCGCGGTAGATACGCGCGCTTGTCATTGCATCGTATACGTCTACGATGGCGACCATTTTGGCAAATGTATCTATCTTGGCATTCTTAAGACCGAAAGGATATCCGCTTCCGTCGCAACGCTCGTGGTGCATGAGGGCGGAGTTCATAATGGTCTCGGGAACGTTCTGAGCCTTAAGGGCATTGTAGCCTTCGAGAGTGTGCTTCTTAACAATAGTGTATTCGCCCTCGGTAAGCTTGCCGGGCTTTTTAATGATTTCTTCGGGTACGGATACCTTACCGATGTCGTGAAGCAGACCGCACAAAGTGGCGATCTTGGTCTCTTCTTCCGTCATGCGGAGCCAGCGTGCGAAGACGTTACACATAAGAGCTACGTTAATGGAATGAACGTAGGTCATATCATCATACTGACGCATATTGTGAAGCATATCGAATACACTTAAGTATCCGCTCTCAGACTTAAGAAGGTTCATAGTGAAGCCGAATACTTCGTCAAGGTTAAGAGAACGGGTATTAAGCGCAACCGAATTAAGAAGATTCTGGAACTTCGGAACCTCCTGATCGAAGCGCTGCTTGAACTCCTTGAATTCCGGGCTGCTCTTAATCTTTTCGGAATAGGAAACATCCTCGGGCATCTCGGGATTCTCAAGGTATACTTTGGATATTTCATCCTCAACCCTGACATTTATAATTGAGTAAAACTCAAGCTTGGTAATGGCTTTATCAGTAAGAATGGTGCCCTTGGGAATAATAAGCTGATTGGTATAAGTGTATACGTCTTCCGCTGTTACCATACCGGGCGTAAGTTGTGTTGTACTGAGCCTTTTCATAGTTTGCTTCCTTTATGTGCAGTAACCTATACTGATTATTATAATAATTATATGATGTTTCCCTAAAATTAGCAATAAATCTTGACATTGTAAGATTTAGGAAGTAGACTCTAAATGACTCTTATTCAGAGTGGTGGAGGTACATAGGACCGATGAAGCCACGGCAACCCCCTTTAGGAAGGTGCCTACCTGAGCGAGCAGGGCAACAGTGCCCGATTCGAACAATAAGAGGATTGAAATAGTGCCTATATTTTAATCCGCTTATTATATAATGATAAGTGGATTTTTGTTTACCCTTATTTCAATCCTGACACAGAAAGGACAGAAAATGGAAAAAAGACTTTTTACCTCTGAATCCGTTACAGAAGGACATCCCGACAAAGTTTGTGATGCCATCTCCGACGCGATTCTTGATGCCTGCATGGCAGAAGACCCCATGAGCCGTGTTGCTTGTGAAACAGCAGCATGCACAGGCTTCGTACTTGTAACAGGCGAGATTACCACCAACGCATACGTAGACATTCAGTCCATCGTACGTAACACGGTCAAAGAAATCGGATACGACAAGTCCGAATACGGCTTTGACGGCAACACCTGTGCGGTGCTTGTAGCTATCGATGAACAGTCGGGCGATATCGCAATGGGCGTAGACAAGGCTCTTGAAGCCAAGGAAGGCGCTCTTAAGGACGACCTCGACACCGGCGCAGGCGACCAGGGTATGATGTTTGGTTACGCTACCAACGAGACCCCCGAGCTTATGCCTTACCCTATTTCACTTGCACACAAGCTTGCATTACAGCTTACCAAAGTCAGGAAAGACGGCACTCTTAAGTACTTAAGACCCGACGGCAAGACCCAGGTATCCGTTGAGTATGACGAGAACGGCAAGCCCGTAAGACTTGAGGCTGTTGTATGCTCCACTCAGCACGACCCCGATGTAACGCAGGAGCAGATTCATGCTGATATTAAGAAGTATGTATTCGATCCTGTCCTTCCCAAGAATATGGTAGATGATAATACCAAGTTCTTTATCAATCCTACCGGCCGTTTCGTAATCGGCGGACCTCACGGTGATGCAGGTCTTACAGGTCGTAAGATTATCGTAGACACCTATGGCGGATA
>JAFYDI010000119.1 GCA_017544835.1 Lachnospiraceae bacterium
AAATGACACGGCCTGCTGGCCAAAGAATGTGGTGAATTACACAACCAAGACTCAGTTCCTCTTCAGGATCAACAAAGGCGTTACGGACCTTTCGGATGATAAGTCCCTGAATGACTTTGGTCCGGAGGATGAGAGAAGAATTCCATTTAGAAATATGATCTATATTGCAGATGGAATTACAGATGTGCCATGCATGAAGCTTGTTAAGGTAAATGGTGGCAACTCAATAGCCGTCTATCAAAAGGGTAAGAAAAACCAGGCAAATCAGCTGATTCAGGACCATAGAGTATACTTCGTGGCTGCGGCAAACTATACTGAAGACTCCGAGCTTGATAAAATAGTAAAGAGTATAATCGAAGAAGTTAGCTTGAAAGACAAGCTGGTGAGATTACATTTAAAACAAAAAGCTTCAAAATAAATGACTATAAAAAACGTCATAAATAAGACTGGAGACTTGTGATGGAAGAAATTTACAGACTTGCAAAACCGAGACGAAAAGGAATTCTAAGAATCGTATTCAGTCGATTCTTCCTTTTCTTGCTCTTAATGATTCTTGAAGTCTTGATCTACGTTTCATTTTACCTGCTCATCAACTCACTGCTTCCATATTTCTCAGTCTTCATGGCCCTATTCACAGTGGCAGGAGTTATCTACATATTTAATAATGATATGGATTCCAGCGCGAAACTGACGTGGATGTTTTTGATAGCGCTCCTGCCTATACCCGGGGCCATTTTCCTGTTCTTCACTCAAATGAATTTCGGTGAGCGGGCCACTAAAAAACGAATTGGCGAAATAATAGAAGAAACGAAGACGGCAATCCCTCAGCCGGAGGGGGTTATTGAACTGATCGAGAAGGATGGTTCAGGAACAGATGACCTCTCAAGATACCTCTGTCGTGGCGGATGCTTCAATGTTTATCACGATACAGAAGTAAAATATTATCCTTTGGGAGAAAACATGTTTGAGGATCTCTTGGAGGATCTAAGAAAAGCCGAGAAGTTTATTTTCATGGAGTACTTCATAATAGAAGAGGGCTACATGTGGGGCAAGATTCTAGAGATACTTGTTGAAAAGGCTAAGGCTGGAGTTGATGTACGCATTATGTATGATGGCATGTGCCTGATAACACTTCTTCCTTTCAACTATGACAAACTGCTGAATGAAAAGGGCATTAAGGCAAAGTCCTTTGCGCCGATCAGACCAGTGGTTTCATCGCATTACAATTACAGAGATCACCGGAAAATTACAGTAATTGACGGTAAGATTGCATTTAACGGCGGAGTTAATATGGCGGATGAATACATTAACCATATTGAGATTTATGGGCATTGGAAGGACACGGCGGTCAGGCTGAAGGGCGACGCGGTGAAGAGCTTCACCCTGCTTTTCCTTCAAATGTGGAATACGACGGAAAAAGAGCCGGAGTTTGATAAATGGATCACAGCGGAATACGAGCCGCCCGCAAGACCGAGCGGGTTTGTGATGCCATTTGGCGACATCCCGCTTGATAAGGACAAGGCGGGCGAAAATGTTTACATGGACATTCTGAACAGGGCGACAGACTACGTTCACATTATGACGCCGTACCTGATTCTGGACGACGAGTTCGAAAGCTCCCTGCTTTTTGCGGCGGAACGAGGCATTGATGTGACCATGATCCTGCCTGGTATTCCGGACAAGAAACCGATATACGCCCTGGCAAAGTCCCACTACAAGAGGCTTGTGGAGGCGGGCGTTAAGATTTACGAGTACACGCCTGGCTTTGTGCATGCCAAGGTTTTTGTGAGCGACGACGTGAAGGCAGTGGTGGGCACCATCAACATGGACTACCGAAGCCTGTATCATCATTTTGAATGCGCGACATATATGTACCAGACAGAATGTGTGAATGATATCGAAGCTGATTTTCAGGAGACTTTGGCTAAGTGTAGGGAAGTTAATCTGGAGACTATCAAACACGAGAAGATTGGCTACAAACTCGGTGGTGCACTTATGAAATTCATCGCGCCGTTGGTGTAAATTTGGGTATGATAAATGCAATCTATGGAAAAGAATTATAAGAAAACTTTACTAGCCTGTTATCTGGGCTTCATCACACAAGCAATAGTGGCCAATTTCACGCCATTATTATTTCTAAAATTTCATTCAGAGTATGGGATACCAATTGGAAAGATAGCCCTCATCTCGACTACATTTTACTTTACCCAGCTGATAGTAGATGTAATCTGCGCGAAGTATGTAGACCGAATTGGCTATCGAAGGGCGGTGGTTGTATCCGAAGCGGCTTCGGTTGTTGGACTTGTTGGGCTTGCATTTTTACCGGACTTGCTTCCGAGTCCATTTGCAGGCATAATCATAAGCGTTATCATATATGCAATCGGCAGCGGATTAATCGAAGTGCTTGTAAGTCCTATAGTTGAGGCGTGTCCATTTGATCACAAAGAAGCCGTTATGAGCTTTCTGCATTCCTTCTATTGCTGGGGAACAGTAGCGGTGATTCTCCTTTCGACTGTATTTTTCAATATCTTCGGAATATCAAACTGGAGGTGGATGGCTTGTATTTGGGCAATCGTACCTCTTTATAACATTTACAATTTTATGACCTGCCCAATTGAATACCTTGTAGAAGATGGTCAGGGGATGACTGTCAGAACTCTTCTCAAATCACCACTTTTTTGGACAGGCATTTTGTTGATGATCTGCGCAGGAGCCTCCGAAATAGCTATGGCGCAGTGGGCATCTGCATTTACAGAATCAGCTCTTGGTATTGAAAAGAGAATCGGCGACCTGGTAGGCCCTTGCTTGTTCGCCGTGATGCAGGGAATTAGCAGGGTTATCTACGGAAAGCGCGGCAGTCGCATTGAACTGACGAAATACATGATAGGCTCCGGAGCGCTGTGCCTGATATGTTATTTACTCGCTTCCTTATCACATAATCCGATTCTGAGTC
>JAFYDI010000010.1 GCA_017544835.1 Lachnospiraceae bacterium
ACTCTTATCGACAATGAAATGATTATGAGCCTGCCTATGAAGGTTTTGTGTAAGGAGACATGCAAGGGATTGTGTCCCGTCTGCGGCAAGAACCGAAATTTAGGTGAGTGCGGATGTGATACTTTTATCCCGGACCCCCGCATGGCAGCAATAAGTGATATTTTTAACGCGATTAAGGAGGTGTAAAGATGTCTATTTGTCCCAAGAATAAATCTTCCAAAGGCAGAAGAGATAAGAGAAGAGCAAACTGGAAGATGAGCGCACCCACATTAGTAAAGTGCTCCAAGTGCGGCGCCCTTATGATGCCCCACAGAGTTTGCAAGGCTTGCGGTTCCTACAATAAGAAAGAAATCGTAGCTGCTGACTAATATTTGTTTAGCCTTTTAAAGGATTCCACCGCTATGGGGAGTCCTTTTTTTCTTGCTTTTTTTACGATACTTAGGTATAGTAAAAGAAGTGATTTTTCCATGCATTTTTTGTTTCGAAAGGGAATTCGTATGGCTGAACTTATAAAGGTTTGTGTCGATGCTATGGGCGGTGACAACGCTCCCTCCGAGATTGTCAAGGGAGCCATCGATGCAGTCAATGAATGCGATAAGATTAAGTTATATCTGGTAGGTCAGGAAGCAGCGATTAATCCTGAACTTTCCAAGTATACATATGACTCGGAACGCGTTGAAGTGGTTAATGCGGAAGAGATTATAGACCCCAATGAGCCTCCGGTTCTTGCTATTCGTAAGAAGAAGGATTCGTCGATTGTAAGAAGCCTAGAGATGACCCGTGACGGTGTCTGTGATGCTTTTGTATCGGCGGGTAGTACCGGTGCCGTTTTAGTAGGCGGTCAGGTAATCGTAGGCCGTATTAAAGGCGTTGAGAGACCTCCGCTTGCTCCCCTTATTCCTACGACTGAAGGTGTAGCACTTTTAATTGACTGCGGTGCCAATGTCGATGCCCGCGCAAGCCACCTTGTTCAGTTTGCCAAGATGGGTTCCGTTTACATGGAGAACGTTGTGGGAGTTAAGAATCCCCGCGTAGCCATTGTCAATATCGGCGCCGAGGAAGAGAAGGGTAATGCTCTTGTTAAGGAGACCTATCCTTTGCTTAAGAACTGCCCCGATATTAATTTTGTGGGAAGTATCGAGGCTCGAGATATTCCCAAGGGTGATGCGGATGTTATAGTATGTGAAGCATTTACCGGTAACGTCATTCTTAAGATGTATGAAGGCGTTGCGGACGCGCTTATTACCGTTATCAAGAAGAGCCTTTTATCCAGTCTTAAGACCAAAATCGGTGCTTTACTTATTAAGAAGGACCTCAAGAAGACACTTAAGGGATTCTCACTTGAAGATTACGGCGGAGCGCCGCTTCTTGGACTTAACGGTCTTGTAATTAAGACTCACGGAAGCTCCAAGGCTATAGAGATTAAGAATTCTGTTTTGCAGGCTGTTGTATTCAAAGAACAGAGCATCAACGAGAAATTCACTGCCAAGCTTAAATCGGCAGATTAATCAGGAAGTTGGTTAGAATATGGAAGAAGAAATTTTGAAACAGATTATTGCCGAGGTTATGAAAGTCGACCCCCGCGAAATCGATGAAGATACAACTCTTATTGAAGATCTCGGAGCCGATTCTTTGGACGTTTTAAGAATCATCATTAACATTGAAGAACGGTTTAACTTAAAGCTTCCCGGCAATGCGGTTAATGAACTTTTAACCCCCGCCGATGCAATCAAAATGATTAAAAAAGTAAAGAAAGCGTGAGCTTTCTTTCTTTTACGAGAACCCTTAAAGAAAGGTGACTTATGAATTCACAAGAAGCGGTAGAGAGCTTGGAGCGTGAAATCGGCTACACTTTTAAGAACAAAGAACTCCTGCTTGAAGCACTCACTCACAGCTCATATACCAACGAAATGAAGATTAACAAAAGAAACCATTACGAAAGACTTGAGTTCTTAGGCGATGCCGTACTGGAACTTTTGTCAAGCGAGTTTCTTTTTGAAAGATTCCCCGATGTTCCCGAAGGCGGACTTTCCAAGAAGCGCGCCTCCATGGTATGTGAACAATCCCTCGCAATATGCGCAAGAAGCATGAATCTTGGCGACTGCATTTTCTTTGGCAAAGGCGAAGAAGCGGCAGGCGGCAGGAACAAAGATTCTATCCTTGCGGATGTTACTGAGGCAGTACTCGGCGCCATATATCTTGACGGCGGCCTCGAGCGTGCTCGCGACTATGTCAACAGACATGTTCTTTTTGAACTCAAAGAAGACGAGCTTTTCGTAGACAGCAAGACCATCTTGCAGGAAAGAGTTCAGCATTTCAAAGAAGGCGGTGTACTTGAATATACCGTAATTAAGGAATCGGGACCCGAACACGCCAAGATATTTACCGTGCAGGTAAGCTTAGACGGTAAGCCCCTTGCCGAGGGCGAAGGTCATACCAAAAAATCGGCTCAGCAGGAAGCGGCCAAGGCTGCCATCCCCACTTTAGAAAAACTCGATTGGAAGACAGTTTAAAATGTATTTAAAAAGTATAGAAGTACACGGATTTAAATCCTTTGCCAATAAAATACTCTTTAATTTCGAAGAAGGCATCACAGGTATCGTGGGACCTAACGGTTCCGGTAAGAGTAACGTTGCCGATGCCGTCAGATGGGTACTCGGTGAGCAGCGTATCAAGCAGCTGCGCGGTGCCTCAATGCAGGACGTTATTTTCTCGGGTACAGAGCTTAGAAAGCCCATGAGCTACGCATATGTAGCCATTACCCTCGACAACTCGGATCACAAACTCGCAATCGATTATGATGAAGTAACGGTAGCCAGACGAATCTATCGCTCCGGTGAAAGCGAGTATCTTATTAACGGCACGGTCTGCCGTCTCAAAGACGTTAACGAACTTTTCTACGACACAGGTATAGGTAAAGAAGGCTATTCAATTATCGGACAGGGCCAGATTGATAAGATTCTCTCCGGTAAGCCCGAAGATCGTCGTGAACTTTTCGACGAAGCCGCAGGTATCGTTAAGTTTAAACATCGCAAGGAAACAGCGGTTAAGAAGCTTGAGTCCGAAGAGGCTAACCTTGTACGTGTTAAGGACATTCTTGCCGAACTTGAGAAACAGGTCGGCCCCCTTGAGAAACAGGCCGAGGTAGCCAAGATTTACCTTAAGAAGAAAGAAGAGTTAAAGTCACTTGACGTTAACGTATTCCTTCTTGAAAATAACCGTCTCAAAGAGCAGTTAGACTCCGTACTTGATAAGACCCGCATTGCCACCGACGAATATGACGAGACCAATGTCCGCTACGAGAATACCAAGAACGAGTACGAGCAGATTGAAGAAGAAATTGCCACATTAAATGACAAGATTGAAAATGCCAGAGCAGACCTCTCCAATACCAACGTATTAAGAGAGAAACTTGAAGGCGAAATCCTGGTACTCAAAGAACAGATTAAGTCAGGCAAGCTCAACGAAGAGAACTTGCGCGAGCGCCTCGTAGTAATCAACCGCGACCGCGAGTCCCGCGAGAAGAACCGCGACGAAGTACTTAAGGAAAAGAAAGTAAACGATGAACAGATGGCTTCCCTCGTTGAAAGTAAGAACGAGGCTCAGGAGCTTCTTTTAAATGTTCAGAAACAGATAGAAGACTTAACCGCCAGAATTGAAGACGGCAAGAACACAATCATCGGAGAGCTTAATCACAGAGCCACCATTAAGGCTGAAATCGGTCGTTACGACACGATGAAAGAGCAGATTAATATCCGTAAAGCAGAGCTTAATTCCAAGCTCCTTGCTGCCAAGTCCGATGAGGTTAAACAGGACGAAGACATTAAGAAATTCCTTGAAGAGCAAGACGCCATCGATGCCGAAATCGCCAAGATGAATGATACCCTTAAGAAGGGCGAGAGCACTGTAGAAGGCATCAGATCCACTCTTTCCGATAAGGACAAGGAACTTCGCGATTTACAGACCTTTTATACTCAGGACAAGTCCAAGCTCGAAGCTCTTACCAACATAACCGAACGCTACGAAGGCTATGGCGGCAGCGTTAAGAAGGTAATGGAGCAGAAGGATACCACAAAGGGTATCATTGGCGTAGTAGCCGACATTATTAAAGTTGAAGAGAAATACGAGACTGCAATTGAAACGGCTCTCGGCGGTAATATTCAGAATATCGTTACCGATGACGAGAATACGGTTAAGAAGATGATTGCATTCCTTAAGAAGAATCGTTTTGGACGAGCAACCTTCCTTCCTCTTACCGGTATTGCCAAGCCTCAGGAATTTAAGACCCCCGAAGTCCTTGATGAAAAGGGTGTTATCGGCATGGCTGACGAACTTGTATCCACCGACAAGAAATACGTTAACGTTGCCAAGGCTATGCTTGGTCGAATTGTTGTGGTAGATAATGTCGATAATGCAATAGCAATTTTCAAGAAATTCGAGCAGGGCGTAAGAATGGTTACTCTCGAAGGAGAACTGTTTGTACCCGGAGGCGCTATTTCCGGCGGTGCTTTCAAGAACTCTTCCAATTTGTTAAGCCGTCGCCGTGAAATTGAAGAACTTGAGAAGAAGATTAAAGAATACAAGCAAAAGATTGCCGACACAGAGAAGGAAATCGAAGAATTAAAGCAGAAACGCAACAAGCTTCGTATGGACAATGAATCTCTCAAGGTCGACATTCAGAAGAAATACATCGAGCAGAACACCGCAATCTTAAACGTTGAAAAAGCCAAGGAGAAGAAAAACGAGGCAATACTCGGCTCCGTAAACCTTCGCAACGAAGGTGTCGAAATCGAAGAACAACTCAAAGAAATCGAGCTTCGCAAGGAAGACATTATCAAATCTCTTTCCGATTCAGAAGCTCTTGAGAAAGACCTTACCAAGAAAATTGCCGAGAGTTCATCGGAACTTGATCTCATCAGAGAGAGAGAAAGCGAATACTCCACAGATCTTACAAGGTGGGATCTTGAAGTTAATAAAATGCTTCAGAAGCAGGATTTCGTCAATCAGAACTTACACCGTATCGAGGACGAAATCAGCCGCTTCGTAATTGATGCCCGCGAACTTGAAGAAAAGATTTCAAAGGGCGCCGAAGATATGGCTCTTAAGGAGAATAACATTTCCGAAATCGAGAAGACCATCGTAGAGAGTCACTCATCTCAGGACAAAAAGCAGACCGAACTTACTGAAGACATTAACAAGCGTGACAACCTTAACGAGAAGCAGAAATCTTTCTTTAAGACAAGAGAAGAAATCTCTGAGCGAATTTCCGCACTTGATAAAGAACTCTACAGACTCGGCGCTCAGAAAGAGAAATATGAAGAGGCCATCGAATCTCAGATTTCCTACATGTGGGAAGAATATGAGATTACACTTTCCGATGCCGGCTCCTTAAGAGACGAGTCCATGACCGACTTATCCGGCATGAAGAAAGAAATCGGCAAGGTCAAAGAAGCCATTAAGAAACTCGGTGACGTTAACGTTAACGCTATCGAGGATTACAGAAACTTAATGGAGCGTTACACTTTCCTTAAGACTCAGCATGACGACCTTGTGGAGGCCAAGGAAACACTTCAGGGTATCATCACGGAGCTCGATGAAGCAATGCGTAAGCAATTTGCAGAGAGCTTTAAAGATATCAACGAAGAATTTGATAAGGTATTTAAAGAACTCTTCGGAGGCGGTAAGGGTACTCTTGAACTTATCGAGGAAGAAGACATTCTTGAGGCGGGCATTCGTATCATCGCACAGCCCCCGGGCAAGAAGCTTCAGAATATGATGCAGCTCTCCGGCGGTGAGAAGGCTCTTACCGCAATAGCACTTCTTTTTGCAATTCAGAACCTTAAGCCTTCACCGTTCTGTCTCTTGGACGAAATTGAAGCAGCACTTGACGAAAGCAACGTAGACCGCTTTGCCAAGTACCTTCACAAGCTTACCAGACACACCCAGTTCATAGTAATTACCCACAGACGCGGTACCATGCAGAAGGCTGACCGCTTATACGGTATTACCATGCAGGAGAAGGGTGTATCCGCACTCGTAAGTGTTAATTTGATAGATAAGGATTTGGACGATTAATGGCTGATAAGGACAAAAAAGAAAAAACAGGTTTTTTTGCCAAATTAAAATCGGGACTTTCTAAGACCAGAAGCGGCTTTGTAAGCGGCATGGATTCAATCTTTAAAGTCTTTAAGTCAATTGACGAAGAGTTTTACGAAGAACTTGAAGAGATGCTTATTATGGGCGATGTGGGCATCAATACCACGGAGACTTTGATTGATGAACTTAAAGATTCAGTTAAGAAGAATCATGTTCATGAGCCCGCAGAGTGCCGAGAACTTTTGATAGATTTAATTAAAGAGAAAATGCTTCCGCCGGAAGACGCGTATTCTTTTACAGATGAAAGAACCGTAATAATGGTAGTCGGCGTTAACGGCGTAGGCAAGACCACAACAGTAGGTAAGCTCGCAGGACGCATGAAAGAATCGGGCAAGAAGGTTCTTGTAGCCGCTGCCGACACTTTCAGAGCTGCAGCCAATGAACAGCTTACCAGATGGGCCGAAAGAGCCGGCGTAGATATTGTTTCTTCCAAGGAAGGAACAGACCCCGCAAGCGTTGTATATGATGCTTGCACAGCTGCCAAGGCCAGAAACGTGGACGTGCTTCTTTGCGATACTGCAGGACGCCTTCACAACAAGAAGAATCTCATGGACGAACTTGCCAAGATGAACAGAGTTGTGGACAGAGAGTATCCGGGCGCAAGACGAGAGACTTGGGTAGTACTTGATGCGACGACAGGCCAGAACGCTTTACATCAGGCAAGAGAATTTAATGAAGCTGCAAGCTTAAACGGTATTGTACTTACCAAGATGGACGGCACTGCCAAAGGCGGTATTGCCATCGCTATTGCAAGTGAGCTTAATATTCCCGTTAAATACATAGGTGTTGGTGAAGGTATTGATGACCTTCAAAGATTTGATGCAGAAGAATTTGTTAGTGCGTTATTTGATAGCGGCGATGCCGGGGAGGAATAATAGAGAATGGACGAGTTGACACTTAAGAACTTTGAGGCGGCTTCCGAGAAAGTCAAAGAAGTCACCCTTGACACCAAGCTTGTATACAGCGATTATTTCAGCGACAAGACAGGCAATAAAGTCTATCTTAAACCTGAAAACATGCAGTTTACCGGAGCATACAAGGTAAGAGGCGCATACTATAAGATGAGCACTCTTACAGATGATGAGCGTAAGAAAGGCATTATTACCGCTTCCGCAGGCAATCATGCTCAGGGTGTTGCATATGCTGCCAAGTGTTATGGCGTTAAGGCTGTTATTGTAATGCCTACCACGACGCCTCTTATTAAGGTTAACCGTACCAAGAGCTACGGCGCAGAGGTTGTTTTATACGGAGACGTATACGACGAAGCGTGCCAGAAAGCTTATGAACTTGCGGATGAGAAGGGATATACCTTTATTCATCCTTTTGACGATTTCGGCGTAGCAACGGGACAGGGCTCCATCGCTATGGAAATTGTTAAGGAACTTCCCCTTGTAGATTACATTCTGGTACCCATCGGAGGAGGCGGACTTGCAACAGGTGTTTCAACTCTTGCCAAGATGCTTAATCCCAAGATTAAGGTAATCGGTGTTGAGCCCGAAGGTGCCGCATGCCTTAAGGCATCTCTTGAAGCCGGCAAGGTTGTTACGCTTGATAAGGTTAACACCATAGCAGACGGTACCGCGGTTAAGACTCCAGGCTCCAAATTGTTCCCTTATCTTCAGAAGAACCTTGATTCCATCATTACGGTTCCCGATGAAGACCTTGTAGTGGCATTCCTCGACATGGTTGAGAACCACAAGATGGTAGTAGAGAATTCCGGTCTTTTATCCGTAGCTGCATTAAGACAGCTCGATGTAAAGGATAAGAAGGTCGTATGTATTCTTTCAGGCGGTAACATGGATGTGATTACAATGTCATCCGTTGTTTCGCAGGGACTTATTTTAAGAGACAGAATCTTTACCGTATCCGTTTTACTTCCCGATAAGCCCGGCCAGCTTTCCAAGGTCGCAGACGTAATTGCCAAGCAAAACGGTAACGTAATCAAGCTTGAACACAACCAGTTTGTATCCATCAACAGAAACGCAGCCGTTGAACTTCGTATCACTCTCGAAGCTTTCGGAACCGAGCACAAGGAAACAATTATCAAGAAACTTGAAGAAGAAGGCTACAAGCCCAGAGTCGTACGTACCAACATCTGATTTAAGACTATGTACAAGAAACAAGGTTATTTAACCAAGGAATTTAAAATATTCCACATTAAGGATAAAACCGATAAAACCTTTGATTTCCACTATCATGATTTTTACAAGATTATAGTGTTTATTAAAGGCGACGTAATATACAGTATCGAAGGGAAGAATTACGAGCTTAAGCCCCAGGATATCGTGCTTGTTCAGAAGAACGAGATTCATAAGCCCGTAATCAATCCCGAAGTCGAATATGAAAGGATTGTGCTTTATTTGTCACAGTCCTTTTTGATTAAAGAACCTGTCTTTATGGAAGCCTTTAACGCTGAGAAAGACACACATACCAACGTTATGAGCGTATCGGACATAGACTTTTCGAAGATTAAGGATGCGCTTGAAAAATCGGTTAAGTGTATTTCTTCCGGAGAGTTTGCAGGCGACTTGAAAGGCAAGTGCGAGCTTATGAAGGCACTGCTTATTATCAACGAATCCGTCCATGTTAACGGTCTGCAATTTGAAGGCCACGTTTCATATGATAAGCGCATACTTGAAGTATGTGATTACATTGATAACCACATCAAAGAAGATTTGTCGGTTGAAGCGCTTTGCAATAAGTTCTATATCAGCAAGTACTACTTCATGCACAAGTTTAAAGAATACACCGGCGTCACGGTTCATAGCTATATTCTTGAGAAGAGAATACAGCACGTAGCAAGACTTGCCGAGGCAGGCTGGAAGGTAACGGCAGCATGTACTGAAGCGGGCTTTAAAGATTATTCCACCTACTTAAGAGCCAAAAAGCGTCTTTCCTCACGTCTCGTGGGTGCAGGAGATGCCGATAAAACCGAGGAATAGAGCGGTTTATTTTCTTTTTACAAAAGTTTCACAAACTGTAAAGTAAAAACACTTGACAACACCTCTTTCATGGGTTAATATATGCAAGGTGCGTAAAGAGGTGTTCTATGGAAAGAATTATTGAACGCGGTTTGCTGTACGATTTTTACGGCGAACTTCTTACGAAGCATCAGCAGGAAATTTACTCGGAAATCGTATTTAACGATTTATCATTAAGCGAGTTATCCGAAGCTGAAGGAATATCCAGACAAGGCGTTTTCGATTTAATAAAGAGATGCGACAAGCTTCTTGAAGGCTATGAAGAGAAGCTTAAGCTTATTGAGAAGTTTAATAACATTAAATCGGAAGTTAAGGATTTAAACGCCGTAATAGATGCGGAGCAGGGAATTGACAATTCCGTCAAGGATAAGCTTCGTGATGGTTTAAGAAATATAGTTAAGGAATTGTAATAGATGGCTTTTGAAAGCTTAACCGAAAAACTTCAAAACATTTTTAAAGCCTTAAGAGGCAAGGGTCGTCTTTCCGAAGAAGACGTTAAAACCGCTCTTAAAGAGGTTAAGATGGCACTCCTTGAAGCAGACGTTAACTTCAAGGTCGTTAAGCAGTTTATCAACAGCGTAACCGAGCGTGCCGTCGGTCAGGACGTTTTGGACGGCATTAACCCCGGTCAGATGGTCATTAAAATCGTTAATGAAGAGATGACCCGCCTTATGGGTGATGAAGTTACTGAACTTTCATTTAGACCCGGTAAGGAACTTACAATTTTCATGTTATGCGGTCTTCAAGGTGCAGGTAAGACAACCGCCGCCGCCAAGATTGCATCAAGACTTAAGCTTAAGAGCAAGAAGACTTTACTTGTTGCCTGCGATATATACAGACCCGCCGCTATTGAACAGTTAAAGCGTAACGGCGAAAAGGTTGAGACAGAAGTTTTCTCAATGGGAACCGATGTTAAGCCCTCTGTAATTGCCAAGAGCGCTGTGGAATATGCTCTTAAGAACAATTTTAATGTAGTTATCCTAATACTGCCGGCCGTCTTCATGTTGACGAAGACATGATGAACGAGCTTGTAGATATAAAGAATACGGTTGATGTTCACGAGACCTTATTGGTAGTAGATGCCATGACAGGTCAGGATGCTGTTAATGTAGCAAGTGAATTCAATGACAAAATCGGTCTCGACGGAGTTATTCTTTCAAAGGCCGACGGCGATACAAGAGGCGGTGCGGCTCTTTCCGTTAAAGCGGTTACGGGTAAGCCCATAATCTTTGTATCAAACGGTGAGAAGCTCGATCAGATTGAGCCTTTTTACCCCGACAGAATGGCCAATCGTATTCTTGGCATGGGAGATGTATTGTCCCTCATTGAGAAAGCCGAGCAGGCCAATGCGGACCGCGACGCCGAGAAGGACAAGCAAATGGTTTCCCGCCTTAAGAAAGGTAAGTTTGATTTTAACGACTACCTTGAGAGCATGTCAGCCATGCGTAAGATGGGCGGACTTTCATCCATACTCTCCATGATGCCCGGTATGGGAGGCAAGGCTTTGGACGGACTCGATTCCGAAGAGTCACAGATTAAGCTTAAGCGTACCGAAGCAATTGTGCTCAGTATGACACCCGCAGAACGCGAGAATCCCAAACTCATGAACCCTCAGCGCAAGTTCCGTATTGCCAAAGGCGCAGGACTTGATATCGCAGAGGTTAACCGCTTCATCAAACAGTTTGAACAGTCCCAGAAGATGATGAAGCAGCTCCCTTCAATGATGGGAGGCAGATTTGGTAAAAAGGGTAAGTTCCCTTTTTAATAGACAACTTATTATTTTAGCCGGAGGTGAACAAAATGGCAGTTAAGATCAGATTAAGAAGAATGGGTCAGAAGAAAGCTCCTTTCTATAGAATTATCGTAGCAGATTCAAGATCCCCCAGAGACGGTAGATTCATCGCTGAGATCGGTACTTACGATCCCAACCTTGAGCCCAGCGCAATTTCCGTTAACGAAGAAGAAGCTAAGAAGTGGCTTGCAAACGGTGCTCAGCCTACAGAAGTTGTTAGCAGAATCTTCAAGACAGCCGGAATTACGAAGTAAGATTTTCGATAAGAAGTGTGCTAAAAACTTATGGAGGTTGATATGAGAGAATTGGTAGAAGTTATCGCAAAAGCTCTTGTGGAAAACCCCGATGAAGTAGTAGTAACAGAACGTACGGAAGGTAAGAACACTGTTATCGAATTACATGTGGCTTCTTCCGATATGGGTAAAGTTATCGGCAAGCAGGGACGTATTGCCAAGGCAATTCGTTCGGTCGTTAAAGCGGCAAGCTCTAAAGATAATTCAAGAGTTGATGTAGAAATCATGTAATCATACAGGGGTACCCAAGCGGTGCCCCTATTGATTTCTTTAATCGGAGATTTATGGAAGATTTATTTACAGTAGGAATTGTTACAACAGCACACGGCGTAAAGGGCGAGGTTAAGGTATTCCCTACCACCGACGACCCCAAACGTTTTAAGAAGCTTAAAGAAGTTATCGTTAAGACTAAGAAAGAAAGCGTTACCAAAAAGGTTGAAAGCGTTAAATTCTTTAAGCAATTTGTTCTTTTGAAACTTGAAGGCATTAATACCATGGATGACGCTTTGCTCTACAAGCAGGCAGAGTTATGCGTCACCAGAGACAATGCTGTTAAATGTAACAAGGATGAATACTTTATCGCCGATTTATACGGCCTTAAAGTTTATGACGAAGACAATTCATACATCGGTGAGATTACGGACGTAATTCAGACCGGAGCCAACGATGTATATGAAATACAAAGAGAGGACGAATCCAAAGTATACATTCCCGCAATCAAGGACTGTATTAAGAAAGTGGACATATCCTCAGGATTAATGGTTATTCATGTAATGGAAGGATTGTTTTGATGTTTTATCATGTACTGACCCTTTTCCCCGAAATGATAACAGAAAGTCTTAACATGAGTATAATCGGCAGAGCCCTTGACAAAGAATACATTTCTTTGGAAGCGGTTCAGATACGCGACTATACCCTTGATAAGCACAATAAAGTAGACGATTACACATACGGCGGCGGTGCGGGCATGCTTATGCAGGCTCAGCCCGTTTATGACTGCTGTGAAGCTGTTCAGAAATCTATCGAAGATGCCGGAAGGAAGCGCTCTCGTGTAATATATGTTACACCCGGCGGGCACACCTTCAATCAGAAGATGGCAGAAGACTTTGCAAGGGAAGAAGATTTGATATTCTTATGCGGTCACTATGAAGGCATAGACGAGAGAGTCCTTGAGGAAGTTGTTACCGATTACGTATCCATAGGCGATTACGTGCTTACCGGCGGAGAACTTCCCGCAATGGTAATGATTGACTGCATATCAAGACTTGTACCGGGAGTGTTAAGTAACGCTGAGTCATCCATGATAGAGTCTTTCTCTAACGGGTTACTTGAATATCCTCAGTACACAAGACCGGAAGAATGGCATGGCAAGAAGGTACCGGAAATTTTACTTAGCGGTCATCACGCCAATGTTGAAAAGTGGCGGTTGGAGCAGTCTTTAATCAAGACTCAGAAAATTCGCCCCGATTTATATGACGCATATATGGAGGCTCATCCTCCTATCGTTAAGAAAAAAAGAAGAAGTAAGAAAAAACCGCTTGCAATCGAAGAGTGATTGTGATAAAATACGAACGTTGTCAGTACGGATGGTCCTCTGTTACGAAGTGTATTAAGAACATCTGCTATATAAGGAGGAACAAAATGAACGACATTATTAAGAACATCGAAGCTGCTCAGATGAAGGAATCTGTTGACGAGTTTTCCGTTGGTGATACCGTTAGAGTATATGCCAAGATTAAGGAAGGCGAGAAGACACGTATTCAGGTATTTGAAGGTACCGTTTTAAAGAGACAGGGCGGCAGTGCTCGTGAGACCTTTACAGTAAGAAAGATTTCTAACGGCGTAGGCGTTGAGAAGACATGGCCTTTACACAGCCCCAACGTTGATAAGATCGAAGTTGTTCGTAAGGGTAAGGTAAGAAGAGCTAAGCTTAACTACTTAAGACAGCGTGTTGGTAAGGCTGCTAAGGTTAAGGAAGTTGTTAAATAATAATGATATTAAAGAGGAGCAATCTAAGGATTGTTCCTCTTTTTCTATGCTCTTTTTTTTGCTATAATAAATGAGTTATGAGAAGAAGACATAAAGGATTAGATTTTAATCACAGACGTAGGAAGAAAATAAACGCAGGCGTTCTTAAAGAAATATTTTCCTGGATATTCTGGATAGGTATTTCCGCGGTTACGGCAGTTGTACTTGTAGTGGTATTCGGACTTCGCACCAATGTTGTAGGTAACTCCATGGAGCCACATTTGTATGCGGGTCAGGAGATTCTTATCAACAGACTTGTGTACCAGATATCAGAGCCTAAATTCGGTGACGTAATAGCATTCCAGCCAAACGGCAATGAAAATGCCCATTACTATGTTAAGCGAGTTATAGGTGTTCCGGGAGACACACTTGTAATTAAGAACGGTCGCGTTTTTATAAACGATACCGAACTCAAGGAAGACGATTCTTTTGACAAAATCGCTGATCCCGGCATAGCTGAATCAGAGGTTTATCTTAAGGACGGAGAATATTTCGTGCTTGGAGACAACCGTAACTTCAGTGAAGACTCCCGTTCGGGTAACATCGGTATAGTTAAGCATGATTACATAATAGGCAAGGTCTGGTTTAAACTATCGGACAAGCTTGAGAACATAGGAATAGTTAAGTAAAGGAAACAATATGAGCGATAAACCCATAATAAACTGGTATCCGGGCCACATGAACAAAGCCCGCAAATCCATGGAAGCCGGCATGAAGTTAATAGACCTCGTAATAGAGATTCTTGATGCAAGAGCACCGCTTTCAAGCCGCAATCCCGATATAGACAAAATGGCGGGTGGTAAAGACCGCCTGATTATCATGAATAAGGCGGATTTAGCCGATAAGAATATTAGTGATAAGTGGCGCGAGTATTTTGCCGCTAAAGGTATAGAGACCGTCTTTATTAACTCTAAGAACAAAGAAGGCTTAAGAAACCTTATGCCCGCAGTTAAGAAAGCCTGCGAGAAGCGCATTAAGCGTAACGAGGCAAGAGGCATTAAGAATCAGCCCATTAGAGCCATGGTGGCAGGCATTCCCAACGTGGGCAAGTCTACTTTCATCAATGCTTTCTGCGGCAAGAATATGGCCAAAACCGGCAATAAACCCGGCGTAACAAAGGGCGAACAGTGGATTAAGGTTAACCCCGAGCTTCAGCTTCTTGATACTCCCGGAATATTGTGGCCCAAGTTTGAAGATCAGGAAGTGGGAAGACGTCTTGCATATCTTGGCTCCATTAACGATGAGATACTTGTTACCGAAGAACTGGCCGGCGACTTATTGTTGTTTTTAAAAGATAATTACCACAATTTATTAAAAGAGCGGTATAATATTGATAGCGATACAGAGACTCACGAGGATGATGAAACATTCAGCACTCCTCAATCCAGAATGATGGATTTAATCGCTCGAAAACGCGGCTGCCTTAAGCAGGGCGGCGAGACGGATTACTTCAAGACCGCGGGAGTAATACTTGATGATTTCAGAAGCGGCAAAATCGGTAGAATCACATTGGAGAGACCATGAATAAGAAGTTAAAAGAAATCTTAGGTAACAGTATATTCTTTCTGGTTGTTATTATATTAAGTTTTTTAATCATTAAATTCGTGGGTCAGAGAACGGTTGTTATCGGTCCGTCAATGATGTCGACTCTTGAAGACGGAGATAACATGATAGTCGATAAGATAAGTTACAGGTTTCATGAACCTGAGCGTTTCGACATCATTATTTTCCCGTTCAGAAACAATTCGGGCAATACATACATTAAGAGAATCATAGGTCTTCCGGGTGAGACCGTCAGAATAGACAGGGACGGAGTCATTTATATTAATGATGAAGTGCTTGATGAGTCGTATGGTCGTGAGATAATTCAAAATCCGGGAAGTGCCGAAAGCGGAGTGGAACTTGGGGACAATGAATACTTTGTATTAGGCGACAATCGTAATGATTCCGAAGACTCCAGATTCAGTGTAGGCAAGGTCTACAGACGGGAGATTATCGGACGCGCCATATTCAGAATATGGCCGTTTGCGAAAATGGGCCCGGTCAAATAATTCATAATCAAAGGGGAATTGATTTAATGGATTCAATTAAGGAAATTAAGTTAAGATTTGCAACGGAAGATTATCAATCTCTGAAGGCCCTTATAAGAGCCTACGGAGATGACGACAGAGAAGGCGTTAAAAAGCTTGTTTTGTCGGCTCGTAAGAAGATTGATACACTTAACAGAGAGATTAAGCGTATCGAAAAGATGAAGACATATGAAAGAGAATACGAAGCATTGGGCTATGTGTGCGGTATCGATGAAGTGGGCAGAGGCCCTCTTGCAGGTCCCGTAGTGGCCGGCGCCGTTATTCTTAAGCGTGACTGCGATATTCTTTATCTTAACGACTCCAAGCAGCTTACCGCCAAGAAACGTGAAGAGCTTTATGACATCATTATGGAGGAAGCCGTAAGTGTCGGTCTTGGCTTTAACAGTCCTCAGAGAATCGATGAGATTAATATTCTCAATGCCACTTACGAAGCCATGCGTGAGGCAATTTCCAACTTAAAAGTTAAGCCCAAGGTATTGCTTAACGATGCCGTTACCATACCCGGCGTAAAGATTAAACAGGTTCCGATTGTAAAGGGTGATGCCAAGAGCATTTCTATTGCAGCCGCAAGTATTGTAGCCAAGGTTACAAGAGACAGACTTATGGTTGAATACGATAAGATTTATCCCGAATACAATTTTAAGTCCAATAAAGGTTACGGCAGTGCGGAACATATCGCTGCCCTTAAGAAATACGGCAAGACGCCTATTCACAGAGAATCCTTTATAGGCAATTTTATCTGATAATCATTCTTTGCCCGATACTCGGAGGTATGTATGCAGGGAATACCGCTGTCATTACTTAATAATTCTCAGGTTTCCGCAGCCGGAATTAACAATGTGGATGTTTCGGCTGTAAGGGAAGAGAATGACCGCGCCCTTTTGGACCTTATTAAAGGCATTTCCAACGGAGAAACGCTTCTTGGTAAGGTTCTTTCTTCCGACGAGGCTTCATATACGTTTAAGACACTTGATACAGGGGTTACGATTAATGCCAAAGCCGAAAATGGAGTTATTCTTACCAAGGGGGCTACAATACTTTTTGAAGTAAGCAAGCTTTCCGATTCGGAGATAACACTCCGCCCTTTAAACGTCAATACATCATCGTCCGTAACGGCCGAAAGCGCTCTTAAAGCCGCAGGACTTCCGGTTAACAATCGTTCTTTGGAACTTACCGTTCGTAACATGGAATACGGTAATCCCATCGACCGTAAGAGCCTTACGGAATCATATCGGGACGTGGCTCTCAATCCCGAAACTCCGGTCAAATATATCGTCGATCTTCAGAAAATGCAGATTCCTGTCACCAACGAAAATCTTGAGCAGTACAAAGCATACCTCAACATGAAGAATGTGTTTGTTGAGGACTTTTCGGAGATTGCGTCTGCGCTATCCGACTCTTTAACGGAAATTCAGGAACCGGCTCAAAATTCCGAGAACTTATCATTTCCAAAGATTATGAGCAACATAGAGACTGTAGAGGAGTTTACGGTAGCTCTTGATAAGAATGAAACCATGCCTGAACTTTCTGAAGCGGTGAAAGCTCTTGCGGGAGAGGTCAGGGAAGAAATAAACAAGCTTACAGTGCCGGCGCATACCGCAACGCCTCAGACAGATATGCCCAAGGACGAAGTCGCAAGCTTATTCAAACAGCCAGCAGTCAA
Source organism: Lachnospiraceae bacterium (assembly GCA_017544835.1). Taxonomy (GTDB): domain Bacteria; phylum Bacillota; class Clostridia; order Lachnospirales; family Lachnospiraceae; genus UBA1258. The sequence continues at coordinate 17,004 of JAFYDI010000010.1, forward strand.
AGAAACCGAGCTGCCGGAGCGTCTTCTTGCCGAGACAAGCACTAAACATACTATCCCCGAAGAGACCGCAGCCAATCTTTCCGAACGCCTTAAAACAGGTCTTAAGGAAGTATTTGACAAATTCTTTACGGAACATCTTACACTTAACGAGCAGGAACTTCCCGATAAGGTTAAGATTAAGGATTTATACGAAAAGCTTTATACTGAAACCCGAAAGATTTCAAGCGCTTTAGAGGAAGCTGTGCCTAAAGAGAACCCTGCGGTACCCAAGATTACGCTTCTTAACAACAACATAGACTTTATGAATGCGCTCAATCATTTTATTCCTTACGTTCAGATACCCTTTAGAGGCGAAGCCGGCGCCAAGGCAGGCGAATTGTACGTCTACAGGAATAAGTCGGGCAAAGGTATGGAGAACGACGAGGTAAGCGCCTTCCTGCACCTTGATATGGACCATCTCGGCCCGACTGACGTGTATGTTAAAATGCGTGGACAGAACGTAAATACCGAGTTTACCCTGGCTGATGAAGCAAGCCTTGATTTTATAGAGAAGCACATGGATTACCTTGACAAGAGACTTTCGGACAAAGGATATTCCCTTACCACCGAAGGAAAGGTCAAAGAACGCACCAAAACACCCATCGAGGAAGCCTTCGAGCAAAGCATATCCAAGGTTTTGATAGCAAGAACTTCTTTTGACGCAAGAATTTAAGTATGGACGACAAAGACAAGAAACTTAAGAACAAACAGGCCATAGCCCTTGAATACGATCCCGATGACATAGCGCCCCGAGTAGTTGCAACCGGTGGCGGTCATTTGGCTGAACGTATTATAGAAGAAGCGAGAAAAGCCGACATACCGGTCCATCAGGACGAAAAGCTTGCCAAGACCTTATCAAAGCTTGATGTGGGGGACGCAATACCTCCCGAACTTTATGAGGTCGTGGCCGAAATTCTCGTCTTTGTGGATGCAATGGATAAGTTAAAAGGTAAGATAGGTAAGTAATGAACAAAAGAAATGTAGGAAGCGACAAGGAAGACCTTGTAAGTCGTTTCCTTGAAAAAAACGGTGTCAGAGTACTTGACAGAAATTACGACACCGACCGCGGTGAGATAGATATTATCGGCGCCGATGGTGACTATATAGTATTTTTTGAAGTAAAGTACAGAAAAGCCGGTGAATACGGAAGCCCGCTAGAGGCAATTACAAAGAGCAAGGTTAGAAGAATTGTGGGCGCTTCAAGGATTTATCTATACAACAATCATTATAGCGAGAACACATATGTGCGTTACGATTGCATAGGTGTGCTTGACAGCGATATTACGTGGATTAAGAACGCATTTGATGCTTTTTAAATAAACATTAATAATTTGTGCCCTTAGCATTAAAAAATATAAAATATGATATACTTAACAAATTTGTGGTAACAGAGAAATCGGAGGATTATATGATTAATATTTTGGTATGCGATGACGATCACGAGATAGTTGATGCCATTGAAATATATCTTATGCAGGAAAGCTACAATGTTTTCAAAGCATATGACGGAATTGAAGCACTTGAGATATTGAAAAAAGAAGACATTCAGCTTCTTATAATCGATGTAATGATGCCTCGTCTTGACGGCATTCACGCAATCATGAAGATCAGAGAATCCTCAAGTATTCCGATTATCATTCTTTCTGCCAAGAATGAAGATCCCGATAAGATTCTCGGCCTTAATGTGGGTGCTGATGATTATCTTCCCAAGCCTTTCAATCCGCTTGAACTTGTGGCAAGAGTTAAGTCTCAGTTAAGACGTTATACAAAGCTTGGCAATATGCCTCAGGAATCACAGGCAATTTACTCTGTGGGCGGTCTTGTGATGAATGATGAGACCAAGGAAGTTACGGTTGATGACGAACCCGTCAAGCTTACTCCCATTGAGTACAATATCCTTCTTTTGCTTGTAAAGAATCAGGGACGTGTATATTCCATCGACCAGATTTATGAGCAGATATGGAATGAGCAGGCAATCGGCGCGGACAATACCGTTGCGGTACATATAAGACACATCAGAGAGAAGATAGAGATTAACCCAAGAGAGCCTCGTTACTTAAAGGTTGTATGGGGCGTAGGATACAAGATCGATAAGTTATAAGATACGGAAGATTTATGACTAACAGAAACAAAAAAGTAAAAGTTTATACACCCAAGTCAAGTGATACGAAGGCTGTCCTCAAAAAGGATAAGCCTTCTAAAGCTTTACGGAATATTTTTGTGCTTCTTCAAAGTATTTTGGGAAGCTTTGTTGTGCTGTGTATCTTTATCTACTCCATCAATTCGCGGATTAAAGTTTTCGACAGAGGAAGCGTTTCGGAAGATAATATTTCTTTTTACGATTTAAGTAATGACTACTATGAATCCGACGTATTTAAGAATAATTTCCGCAATTACGTTGAGTCGATGATAAGATATGTCACGATCAGTGAGCAGATTACCAGAAACGGTAAGTATGACCCCAACATTATTATCGATGTGGGTGAGTTTGCACATAGAAATTCAGCAAGCGTTTACGAAGGTCCTGAGATTAAGTATAAGCTTGGCGTCCTTTTGGAATGGGGCGAGACCATCAACAACGGCGGTAATGCGACCGACGAAAATTACGGTTCTTCAATATGTACTTATGAATTCTACACTCTTGATGAATATTGTAAGTTCTTTAACATATCTGCCGATACGTTGGAGGTTCCCGAAAGCTATGATCCGGAGTCGGTTTACGAATCTTTTGAAACGCTGAAAGACGATCGTTTCCGCACCGTTGACGGCAAGAGAGTCAACCAATATGTTACCGATGCCAAGGAATACGGTGAGCTTGTAAAGAACGTTCAGAAGGCTGTTGATGACCTTTATTTTAACTATACCGAATATAAGGCCAATGAGTTCCGATTCGACGAGAATAAGACAAGCTTCAGGTATTGTGTAAGTAAGATTGAGAACGGCAACAGAAAGATTTATTCCAATGTCAGCGCCTTCTACAAGGGTATCGATGAAAAGTTCATCGACGAAGCGTTTATAGGCTACGCAGAGGGATTAAAGACCAAGTTTGGAAAAGTATATGTAGATACTTCTTACGAGTTCTACGGCAGCAATGATGATATGACTATTTATGATATTATCAGAGAAGCCGTGCAGCGAGACTACGCATATGCATTTTCCGGAGATACCAATGTATGGGTAGGCGTTGATACCAAGTATAACGGCGACAGCGAGAACGATGTATTTTCGTCAAATTACGATACATTTACCCGCTCAGCGCAGATGGTACCCTTTGTAATATCTTTCGGTGCGCTTGCAGTTATATGCTTTATAGCGTTATTCATAATCATAATCGGCATAGACAGACAATATCTGGCCCAGGACGAAGGCTCATCCAGATTAAACCGATTTGAAAAGATGCCTATAGAAAGCATGATTCTGTCGGCAATTCTTATCGGAGTTATTCTGTACCTTTTGGAAAACTGGGTAATAAGAGAATTGCTTTATAAGATAGAGGAACCCGTTACAAGCATTTATTTCCTTGTGCCGGCGGTTTCCCTGATGCTTCTTGACTTATATCTGGCATTGTCTTTCCTGTATGGTGTAATCAGAAGAATTACAGTCAGGAATGTATTTGAAGGAAGCCTTCTTTTGCTCCTTGCACCAAAGGTTAATAAGCAAAAGAACAAGATTAAAGGGTGGCTCGGAACCGTTAACGACAGCTCGGCAGTTGCGTTAAGGACATGGATTTCATACATATTGTTCCTGCTGTTTAACTGCTTCTGGGTATGCGTAATGTTCTTTAGCTCGCATAGAATACTGGCGATAGTGGTACTTCTTATATTCGACATATGCGTGGGTGCGGGACTTTTCAATCGTAACTATGAAAAGAAAGTTATTTTTGAAGGCGTCAAAAGAATAAATAACGGCGAATACGATTACAAAATCGATGTTTCCAAGATGCACGGCGACAATAAGGAACTGGCAAGCGAGGTTAACAACATCGGCCTAGGCCTTAGCAAAGCGCTTGAAATAAGTACTAAGGATGAGAAGCTTAAGGCTGACCTTATTACAAATGTTTCGCACGACATCAAGACGCCGCTTACATCGATTATCAACTATGTAGACTTACTTAAGAGAGAGAATATAGAGGATGAGAGAGTCAAGAAATACATTTCGGTTCTTGATGAAAAGTCTCAGAGGTTAAAACAGCTTACCTTTGACCTTTTGGAGGCTTCAAAGGTTTCGTCCGGTAACATTTCGATTGACTTAATTAAGATTGACCTTGTGGAATTTAGTAAGCAGGCAATAGGTGAATTTGAAGATAAGTTTGAGGAGAGAGGCCTTGAACTTGTGGCCAATGTTCCGGGTGAACCGTTATACGCAATGGTAGACCCCAGACATATGTGGCGTGTGGTTGAGAATATACTCAATAATGTTTATAAGTATGCAATGAACAATACCAGAGTGTATTTCGATCTTTTGCAGGATAAGGATAAGAAGATTACTTTATCCCTTAAGAACATATCCAATCAGCAGCTTAATATTCCTGCGGATGAACTTACCGAAAGATTTATAAGAGGAGATGTCTCCAGAAGTACCGAAGGCTCCGGCCTGGGACTTTCGATAGCCAAGAACTTAACACAGGCTCAGGGCGGAGAGTTTGATATATACTTAGACGGAGACCTCTTTAAGGTTACAATCACACTTTCACCTGCGGAAGAAGAAACTGAAGAATAGCATTATAAAAGCGCTTTGGAATTACTCCAAAGCGCTTATGCTTTATATTAATTCAAATTTCTGACGTTCGTTGTATTTATCAAGCACTTCATGAATCTTTTCGGTAGAAGTGATAACGTTGCCGATTGATAAGTCGTGGTTCATAAAGTCTATTATCTGAGCAATAAACTTGCTGACATCGGCTTCAAGGTAGTAGGACTTAGACTTAACTTCGGGCTTGGTGTAGATAAGATTGGTGGTGATGACCTTATCGAATATGCACTGTTCGTATGCCTTGTCAAAAGCTTCCATACCGTTTGTAAACTGACCGAAGGTAGCAAGGATAAAGATGCGCTTTGCGTTCTTTTCCTTAATCTGTCTTGCAGTATCAAGGATGCTTTCGCCTGAAGAAATAATATCGTCTACGATAATAACATCCTTACCGTCTATATTGTCACCCAGGAATTCGTGAGAAACGATGGGGTTCTTACCGTTAACAATCTTGCTGTAATCGCGTCTCTTATAAAACATTCCGGCATCTACGCCGAGTACGCTTGCAAAATAAACCGCTCTGTCCAAAGCACCTTCATCGGGGGAGATAACAACCGTATGGTCTTTATCGATTATCATGTCTTCCTCGCCCTCAAGGAGAGTCTTTAAGAACTGATAATATGCGCTGAAGTTATCAAAGCCTGAAAGCGGAGCCGCATTCTGGACTCTGGGGTCGTGAGCATCAAAGGTAATGATGTTCTCAACACCCATAGAGTAAAGCTCTTCAAGAGCGTAAGCGCAGTCGAGGGATTCACGTCCGTTTCTCTTATGCTGACGGCCTTCATAAAGATAAGGCATGATTACATTTATTCTCTTAGCCTTACCGGTAGCGGCCTGAATGATTCTCTTTAAATCCTGATAATGGTCGTCGGGAGATTTGTGGTTGATGTAGCCGTTCATGTTGTATGTAATGCTTGAATTACATACGTCTACGAGTATGAAAAGGTCTTTTCCTCGAACGGACTCGTTAAAGATACCTTTGCCTTCGCCGCTTCCGAATCTGGGACACTCGGCATCAATCAAAAAAGAAGGCTCGGCGTAACCTTCGAATGCAGGGTCGGTCTTAAGACCCGTTCTGATAGCTTTTCTAAAGTCCACAAGGTAGTTGTCAACGCTTTTACCTATCTTGGCTGCGGAGTCAAGAGCACAAACCTTTAAGGGGGCAAAAGGAAGAGCGTTTTCAAGCACACGTAAATTTGGCATAATTTTTCCTTTCGGGTTTCTCAATCTTTCGATTAATTTATAGCATTAGGATAGTGACACGTCAAGGAATTTCGTATAAAATAAATGGAGTGAATTGTAACATGGAGAAGTAATGGATAAGAATAAGAATCATGTCATAAGCGATGTTTGCGAAGGTTCTCCCGCAGAGCTTGCAGGCATTAAGGCAGGGGATATTTTTCTTGAATTAAACGGCGAAGAAATCGAAGATATCTTTGATTACAGATACAAGATTTTGGTGCCTCATATTGATATAACGGTCTTAAGAAATGATGAAAGACTGACATTTTCTTTTGACAAAGACGAAGACGAAGATGTGGGTCTTGAGTTTGAAAACGGACTCATGGACGAGTACAGAAGATGTAAGAATAATTGCATATTCTGTTTCATAGACCAGATGCCTCCGGGTATGAGAGAGACTCTTTACTTTAAGGATGACGACCAGCGTCTTTCTTTCCTTCAGGGTAATTACGTTACGCTTACCAATTTAAGCGACAAGGACGTAGACCGTATAATTAAGTACCGAATGGAGCCTATTAATATATCTTTCCAGACCACCAATCCGGAACTTAGATGTATGATGCTTCATAACCGTTTCGCAGGCGAGGCTTTAAAGATTGCCGATAAGCTTTATGAAGCCGGAATAGTCATGAACGGCCAGATAGTACTCTGTAAAGGCGTTAATGACGGCGCTGAGCTTAGACGTACCATAGAAGACCTTATGAAGTATTTGCCGGTCTTAGAGAGCGTTTCCGTGGTTCCCGTAGGCCTTTCCAAATATCGAGAAGGATTATATCCGCTTGAGCCTTTCAATCATGATGATGCAGAGGCAGTTATAGACCTTATAGAGGAATATCAGAAGAAAGCTTATGCCGAGCACGGGCTTCACTTTATACACGCAAGCGATGAATGGTATATACTTGCGGGTCGTGAGATGCCCGAAGAGGAGCGTTACGACGGATTTCTTCAGTACGAAAACGGCGTAGGCATGATAAGACTTATGATTAATGAGTTTAATGAAGCCTTTGAAAAGGATAAGATTAAAGGCATACGTAAGCTCTTTATGAAGCCTTATGAATGCACGGTCGTAACCGGTCGACTTGCTTATCCTTATATTAAGCAGTTTGCGGACCGCGTGATGGCAGAATATCCGAAGATTAAGGTGGATGTTGTGGCTATCAGAAATGATTTCTTTGGCGAGATGATTACCGTATCGGGACTTTTAACCGGCGGTGATATTATCAAGCAGCTTAAAGAGCACGGCCATTACAAAGAAGTACTGCTGCCGAGGAACGTTTTAAAGGCAGATGAAGATATTTTTCTTGATGATGTGAAGTTAACGGAGCTTGAGGACGCTTTACAAGTTAAATGTAAGGTTGTACAATCAAGCGGTCGCGGTATGCTTGTGTCATTTATGGGACGCAGACTCAAAAATTAGTGGAGAACATATGGAAAGTAGAAGAAGAAAGCCGATAGTTGCGGTTGTGGGTAGACCTAACGTAGGTAAGTCAACCTTCTTTAACGCACTTGCCGGTGAGAAAATATCAATAGTTAAGGATACACCCGGTGTTACAAGAGACAGAATTTATGTTGATGTAACATGGTTAAGCTATGCATTTACACTTGTGGATACCGGTGGTATCGAGCCCGATTCCAAGGATGTTATTCTTTCGCAGATGCGTGAACAGGCACAGCTTGCAATCGAGACAGCCGATGTCATTTTGTTTATGACGGATGTTAAGCAGGGTCTTCAGGATGCGGACGGTAAGGTCTGCGATATGTTAAGACGCTCGGGCAAGCCTGTATTACTTGTAGTCAATAAGGTCGATGACTTTAATAAATATATGGCCGATGTATATGAGTTTTATAACTTGGGAATCGGCGATCCTTATCCGGTATCCAGTGCCAACAGACTGGGATTTGGTGATTTGCTTGACGAAGTTGTTAAGCATTTCCCCGATGACTTGGACTATGATGAGGAAGATGAGCGTATAAAGGTTGCCGTTATCGGTAAGCCCAATGTAGGTAAGAGTTCGCTTATCAACTATATTCTCGGCGAGAACAGACTTATTGTGTCTGATATTGCGGGTACTACGCGTGATGCGGTTGATACCGATGTCCTTTATAATGACAAGGAATATGTGTTTATCGATACTGCAGGCGTGCGCCGTAAGAGCCGTATACATGAAGATCTTGAGCATTACATGATAGTAAGAACCGTTAGCGCGGTTGAAAGAGCAGATGTAGTTCTTCTTTTGATTGACGCAACTGAAGGTGTTACCGAACAGGATGCCAAGATTGCGGGTATCGCTCATGACAACGGTAAGGCTATTATTGTAGTAGTCAATAAATGGGATGCCAAGGAGAAGGACGATAAGACCATTTATCGCTTCACCGAGGACGTAAGACAGGTTCTTTCCTTTATGCCTTATGCGGAAATCGTATTTATCTCGGCCAAGACCGGACAGAGAGTTCCCAAGCTTTTCGAGACCATTGACATGGTATACGAGAATCACTGCATGAGAGTCGGAACCGGTGTGCTCAATGAAATAATGGCAAGAGCCGTTTCAATGCAGCAGCCTCCCACAGATAAGGGTAAGAGACTTAAGCTTTACTATATTACACAGGCTTCCGTTAAGCCTCCCACATTTGTTATTTTTGTAAACGACAAGGAAATGATGCATTTTTCCTATACAAGATATATCGAGAACCAGATTAGAGATTCCTTCGGATTTAAGGGAACACCCCTTCATTTTATCATTCGTGAGAGAAAGGAAGATGAGTAATGGTAAGACTTCTATGTTTAGTATTGGGTTATGCTTTTGGTTTGTTTCAGACCGCGTTCTTTTACGGTAAGATTCATGGTATCGACATAAGAGAACACGGAAGCGGCAACGCGGGTACCACCAACACTTTAAGAGTACTTGGTACCAAGGCCGGCGTTATCGTGTTTATCGGCGATATGCTTAAGGCCATTGTTGCGATTTGCATTACAAGATTTGTAATCGTTCCGGTGTTTGGAGCACAGGATATTAAGCCGTTGCTTGTTCTTTATACGGGCGCGGGCTGTGTGCTCGGACATAATTTTCCTTTTTACATGGGCTTTAAAGGCGGTAAGGGTATAGCCACTACGGGAGGCATGATGATTGCTTCCCATTGGATGTACGTGCCGGTGGGCCTTCTTTTGTTCTTTGGTAATTTCTTTATTAATCACTACGTATCTTTGGGATCTCTGCTCCTGTATACAGGATTTATGATAGAGACTGTTATTATGGGCCAGGCAGGCGTATTTGGCGTGGAACAGCCTGTGCTTAACGAAATGTATATTGTGGCGGCGTTTTTAACGCTTATGGCTTTCTGGAAGCATCGTTCCAATATCATTAGGCTATTAAGGGGCAACGAGAGAAAAACTTATCTTTCCAAGAAAGGTAAAGAAAAAGCCGCTCAGGCTGAAGCTTTAAAGGAGAACAATAAATGAATGTATGTGTAATCGGAGCCGGTTCCTGGGGAATCGCACTCACCGTATTACTTAACAAAAACGGTCACAAGGTTACTGTTTGGAGTAAATTCGAAGATGAGGTTAATATGCTTTCCGAAAAGCGAGAGTATGCCGACAAGCTTCCCGGAGTCAAGATTCCAAAGACCGTTGATTTTACCACAGATTTAGAGGCTTCCGTTAAGAACAACGAAGTCCTTATTATGGCAGTACCTTCCACCTTTGTGCGCGGTACCGCTCATCTTATGAAGGACTACGTTAAGGACGGTCAGATTATCGTTAATGTAGCGAAGGGTATTGAAGAAAATACTCTTATGACGCTTTCAGACATTATTGAAGAAGAAATTCCGCAGGCCAAGGTAGCCGTTATGTGCGGTCCCACTCATGCAGAGGAGGTTGGTCGCGGTATTCCCACATCTATCGTTGTCGGTGCACGCGAGCAGAGTACGGCTGAGCTTGTTCAGGATTTGTTTATGAACGAATCATTCCGTGTATATACATCACCCGATGTACTTGGCATGGAGATCGGCTCTTCACTTAAGAACGTGGTTGCTCTTGCCGCCGGTATAGCTGACGGTCTCGGATATGGTGATAATACCAAGGCAGCACTCATCACCAGAGGTATTGCCGAGATTTCAAGACTCGGCATTAAGATGGGGGGTAAGGCAGAGACTTTCGCAGGATTAACCGGTATCGGCGATTTGATTGTTACTTGTGCCAGCATGCATTCTCGTAACAGACGTGCAGGTATTCTTATAGGACAGGGCAAGACCATGAAGGAAGCCATGGACGAGGTTAAGATGGTAGTAGAAGGCGTATATTCAGCCAAGGCTGCCATGCAGCTTGCTAGCAAGTATGAGGTGGAGCTTCCCATTATTGAACAGGTTAACGAGATTTTATTTAACGATAAGCCTGCTGCCGAGGCAGTAAGGGACCTTATGATCAGGGACAAAAAGATCGAGATAGGAGACGGCTTTGAACAATAGTTTTAAATCAACAGGCGAATATATTGCCTCCGAAGAACTTATGGCAAGTGTTAACATTGCCGCTGCACTTGAGAAACCCCTTCTTATTAAGGGTGAACCCGGAACCGGTAAGACCATGCTTGCCAAGGCTGTTTCCGAGGCTCTTGGTAAGAAGCTTATCGTATGGAACATTAAGTCTACCACAAAGGCTCAGGAAGGCTTATATACATACGATACCATTCAGCGTCTTTATGACGGACAGTTCGGTAATGAGGGCGTAGACGATATTGCAAGATATATTAAGCTTGGTAAGCTCGGTGAGGCATTTGACTCCGAGGATCAGGTTGTTCTTCTTATCGATGAAATAGATAAGGCGGACCTTGAATTCCCCAATGACCTTTTGTGGGAACTTGACCAGATGGAATTCTATATCTATGAGACAAAGCGTACCGTTAAGGCCAAGCATCGTCCTATAGTTATTATTACTTCCAATGCCGAGAAGGAGCTTCCCGACGCTTTCTTAAGGCGTTGCATATTCCATTACATTGATTTCCCGGATGAGGCCTTAATGGAAGAAATCGTTAAGACACATTTCCCGAACATAGAAGAGACTCTTCTTAAGAATGCAATGCAGGTATTCTACGATATCAGATCTTATTCTCAGCTTCGTAAGAAACCCGCAACCAGTGAGCTTATAGACTGGCTTAACGCCATGATGATAGGCGGCGTTGACCCTGAGAAGATTAAAGCAGAGCTTCCTTTTGTGGGAGTTTTAATCAAGAAAGACGAAGACTTAGACATAGTTCGCAAAAGAGTAGATTGATAAATGTTTACTAACTTCTTTTACACTTGCAAGGCTAAAGGCCTCGATATTTCTTTAACCGAATGGATAGCGCTTCACGATGCCATGAATAAGAACCTGTGCGGGTCATCCCTCACGGGCTTTTATTATACCGCAAGAGCAATCCTTGTTAAGAGCGAGACCGACTTTGATAAGTTCGATATGGCTTTTGAAGAGTGTTTTAAGGGTATCAAGACAGAGAACACCATTACAGACAGAATGCTTGAGTGGCTTGATAAGTCCGAGATGCAGGAACTTCTTCACGAAGAAGAACGTTACTGGCTTAATCAGGTCGAAGACATGCACGTGGACAAGGAAGACGTCGAGCAAAAATTCAAAGACCGCTTAAAAGAGCAGGACAGCGAGCACAACGGCGGCAGTTACTGGATAGGTACCATGGGTAAGACTCAGTTTGGTAATATGGGCGGCAACATCGGCGGTATTCGTGTAGGCGGAAGTACCGGCTATCAGTCTGCTTTTGCTGTGGTAGGCGCACGTAAGTATAAGGACTTCAGAGACGATAAGATGCTTGATAACAGGCAGTTTCAGATGGCCTTCAGAAAGCTTCGTCAGTTTTCCTCAAAGCTTGATATTCCCAAGACCGAACTTGATATAAACGGTACCATAGATTCCACATGTAACAACGGTGGTTTTCTTAAACTTGAGTGGGAACGTCCCCGTAAGAATGCGGTGAAGCTCCTTCTTTTGATGGATTCGGGCGGAACCATGATTCCCTTTACAAAGCTCTTAAATGAGCTGTTTCAGGCAATTCATAAGTCCAATCACTACAAGGATGTTAAGAGCTATTATTTCCACAACTGTATCTATGCCAAGATGTACAAGACTCCAGAGTGTGAAAACGGTGACTGGGTAGATACTGATTGGATGTTTAGAAATATCGATTCGGATTATAAGGTTATAATTGTCGGTGATGCCGCTATGGCGCCTGAGGAGCTTTATTCCAAGACCGGTAACTACAGAGGACCTAACGGCGGACTGTCGGGCGAAGAGTGGCTTTTGCTTCTTAAGCAGCACTATAAGAAGGTCGTCTGGCTCAATCCCAAGATGGCTCCCGGCGAGGCTCCATGGAGAGAAGCCGAGACAGCGGTTAAGAAGATGTTTCCCATGTACAAGCTTACCGTAGAAGGCCTTAATGAGGCTATGGTTAAGCTCATGACACGTTAAATTATTCTAATTTCAAGTTAATACGGACAAATTAGAATATTTCTTGGAACGTGTTTATACACAAGGGGAGCTATGAGACAATTTATCGACCGTATCATTGGTGATGGGGCGTCGGTATCCGAGAGAATTTTTAATCTTGCCATTTTTCTGAGCAGCTTTTTTTCTCTGCTTTTTGTTTCTGTTGCGGTTTTATTAAGAGTTGATTATATGACAGCGTCAGTTTATGCTTCTATAAGCATACTCGGCACTGTCTTTTTTTTCCTGCAAAAGAAAATACACAAAGAGACCGTTCTGACTTTAATCTATCTTACATACGTAAATTTAATTTGCTTTCCCGCACTTTTAATAATATCCCCCAAAGATTTGATAGAAGTGCCGTTATACTCGATTATCGGACTTGTATATACACTTGTTCTTTTAAGCGGTAAGACAAGAATTATTATGTATGTTTTGCAAGTCATAGCCGATATGGGCGTGGCTTTTTACCGCTTTGTGATTATGGACGGACCGGGACTTCATGACGGTCCAAGCGAGACTATAGATTTCCTGCGCATTCAGGTGGCAATTATCATTACAGGAATCTTATGCGGACTGATAATTAGATTCAGACATTATCAGCTTAAAAAGGAAGTATCGGTTAAAGAACTTGCCACCAAAAAGGCAGAAATAGTAAGCGATGCCAAGGACATGTTCCTTGTAAACATTTCTCATGAAATAAGAACTCCTCTTAACGCAATAATCGGAACCACCGAGTTATTGCTTGATTCGAATGCTTCCAACCATATCAAAGAAAAAGCGTTTAACATATCTAACTCAAGCCATGCGCTTTTATCTATAACCACAGATCTTCTTGATTTCTCTCACATGAACATAGATACAATTACGCCGACTAATGCCAAGTATGACCTTGCATTTATGCTAAACGATATCATTAACCTTATGTCGGTTCGACTTCTTGATTCAAATGTTGAGTTTATGGTAGATATCGACCCGTCCATACAGAAGATTCTTATCGGTGACAGTGGCAAGATAAGACAAATTGTCATAAATATTCTGTCAAATGCCATTAAATATACCAAAGAAGGCTTCATGGCATTAAATGTTGATTGCGAGACGGTTTCGCCTGACGAGATTAAGTTAAAGATTCAGGTCAAAGATTCGGGTATCGGTATCAGACAGGAGAATATAGATAAGATTTTCGAACCGTATAATCGCTCAGGAGAGATGACCGACAGACTTATAGAAGGAAACGGACTCGGTCTTGCATTGTGTAAGAAGCTCGCGGAAGCCATGGGTGGCAAGATATGGGCAGAAAGCGAGTATGGAAAAGGTTCTGCTTTCTTTTTCGAAGTTAATCAGAAATTTGACAAAGAAGACGAGAACGAACGCTGCGGCACTATCAAGAATCCGGGGTCAGTCATATGCTACTTTATAGAAAAGCCCGAGGAAGAAAAGAATATAGAGAAAGTCTTATCCGTTATGGATATTGAGAGCATTAAGGTAACGGACAAAGATGAGTTCATCAAGGAATGCGGCCTCAATAAATACAGCTATTACTTCGTGCTCGCGGATACATATGAGAATATCAAAGGTACGCTTGCGGGAAGCGATATAGACTGGCGCAAGCTTGTTATTATAAGCGATTGCAACTATTCGTATTCGGGTGAACCGATAGAGTATGTTCTTACCAAGCCTGTTAACTGTTTAAATATCGTAGACCTTATTAATCAGACCAAGAATTTCGCTATCAGAAAACAGCTTTTCGAAGGCGGCTTTGATCTTGCGAAGGCCACCATTCTTGTGGTAGATGACAGTATTGTCAATTTGGAAGTTGCCAAGGGAATACTTGAAAGATACAATCCGACGGTTATTACCGCATACAGTGGCAACGAATGTCTTATGACGCTTCAGGATGAACACGTAGACCTTGTATTCCTTGATTATATGATGCCGGGAATGGACGGAATTGACACGCTTAAAGCCATAAGAAGCCTTCCGGATAAGGAAAAGAGTAATGTTCCCGTAATAGTCTTAACCGCCAACGTCGTAAGCGGCGCAAGAGAGATGTTCCTTAACGAAGGCTTTAACGACTATTTATCCAAACCTATCGAAATAGACAGTCTTGAAAGAGTATTACTAAACAATGTTCCAAAGGACCTTGTTAAATTACAGGTATAGACATGGAAGAAGCAGGTACTGAAAAAAGAAAGCCCAAAAACAATTACATAATGGAAAGAGATATATTCAATATCCTCACCATGATTCTTGCCGGCTTATGTGTATATGCAGGTATTATTTACTTTGCGGTTTTACACTACAGAAACTTTATCATCTATCTGAATCTGTTCGTTTGCTTTCTCATCTGTATTCATGTGCATGTACTTAACAAAAAAATGCGTAACTTACGACTTATCACAATCGCAATGGTTATGTATATCGAGTTAGTGCTGATGCCTGTATTCATGATATATGGTGTGGAAATCGCAAGCAGTACTCCGATATGGTTCGCAGGAAGCATTATCGGCTTTATATTGATACTTGATTTAAAGGATATCTGGTGGGTGTTCTTAATCGTATGCTATTGGAATACTTACCTGTATTACAAGAATTATTTATGGCAGAATTTTGAGGCGGTAACTTCAAACAGATTCGCTTACTTCTTCGGATATGCGTTTTCTTTTGCTTCCATAGCGTTCGCGCTTAGCTATGTATTAATGAAACTCGAAAAGAACATCATAAAGGTAGAAGAAGAAATTGATAAAAGCCGTGAAATAGAGAAAAATGCGGGCCTTGCCAAGGCGAGATTCCTGGCCAACATGTCTCATGAAATAAGAACGCCCATGAACTCAATTATAGGCCTTACCGAGCTCGCTTTAAGAGAAGACATGGAGGACGGTGTCAGAAACGAAGTGGATATTATTAAGAGCGCAGCCTACGATTTGCTTGAGATAATCGACGATGTTTTGATGTATTCAAAGCTTGATTCGGGCAAGGTCAAGCTTGTTAACGTGGACTTTTGCTTTGATGAAATACTCAAGCAGGTGCTTGATTCCGTGAGTGCCCACACCAAGGGCAAAGACATTAAAGTCAGAGTCAAAATTGACCACAATATACCCAAAGTCCTCTATGGCGACGATATCAGAATCAAGCAGATATTTATGCGACTTGTGTTTATATCGCTGTTCTTAACGCAAAACGGTCGTGTAATGATTAATATTGAGTGCACGAGAAACGATAACGACTCCAAGGCACACTTTGACTGTGCGGTTCTTGATACCGGCTGCGGCTTAAGTGAGTACGATCTTGACGCTATTTATGAAGCATACGATACATATGATTCACGTCAGAATTCCAATTTAAAGGGAATAAGCCTTAAATTCATAATCTGTAAGAAGATACTTGAACTTATGGGCGGTACTATGGATGTTCGCTCTATCGAAGGCGTCGGCCTTGAGTCGTCTTTTTCTTTTGAATGCGGCATAAGTGATTCAAGCCCTATGATAAGTCTTAATGACAGCGAAAGAAAGAATGTACTCATCTATATCGACGATACGCGCGAGCACAATACCTGGAAGCTTATCATGGAAGGCTTTAAGATAAGACCTGATTTCACGGATTCGTATTATTCCTTCAACAAAGCCGTGCAGGCTAAGCTTTATGACTATATCTTTGTGCCGGCAGAAGTTTATGTTTCGGTATCAAACGTTCTTGCGACGTATAATTGCGAGGAAAGAACTTATATTATTGCCGATGCCGAGCAATACTACGGTGATTTTGATAAGTGCCGTATCATAAGACAGCCGCTGTCAAGTCTTAATGTAGGCGATATTCTTAACGATAAATGGAGCATTGAAGATTACATTAAGAAGAATGAAGCCGCAGATATCGATATTTCGAAAGCAAAGATACTTGTAGTAGATGACAATAGTGTCAATTTGAAAGTTGCAAGCGGTCTCTTTAACGCATACAACGCCAAAATCGATACTGCCAAGAGTGGCGAAGAGGCGCTTAATAAACTTTCCGTAAGCAAATACGATCTTGTATTTATGGACATGGTTATGCCCGAAATGAGCGGCGAGGAAACGCTTCGACAAATGCGCAGTTCTGACAAGATTGAGACAAGAGAAGTCCCGGTTATCGCGCTTACAGCCAATATAGGTATGAATATCCGTGAAGAAATTCTAGATAAGGGCTTCCAGGAATACGTGGCCAAGCCTATAAGGCAGAGGTATTTGTCACGCATACTTGTAACATTCCTTCCTCCCGAACTTGTTAAGAGCAAGGCCAAAGAAAAAACGACCGTGAGCAAGAAGCCGGATACGAAACCCGAACCCGTACGCGAAAACTATGATTTAATGAAGCTCGACCCCAACACCGAGATTTTTATTAAAGCAGTCAGAGAAATGGATCTTGAAAACATCGGAGTATCTCTTAAGGAATTATCGGGTAAGACCTTCGGAACCGGAGCCGATAAGAAGGTTAAAGAAGCTGCCGAGGCATTTTCTTTGTACGATTTTAAGAGACTTACGGCAATAGCCGACGCAATAAAGTAAAACCTTGTGTTGACAAGCTTTAGTCTGTTTGCTAATATGTACCTTAACAAAAGCTGAGAAAAGAAGAAGTACCTTTAAAGAGTTCTTACAGAAAAATGCCGGTTGATGAGAGGCTTAAGACAAATCTTTAACGGGAATACATCTTGGAGCTGCGCACCGAAGCCGAAAGGATAGGCTGCGACGGATTTACCGCACGTTACAGCGGGATGAGTATCGCGAGAGCCGTACTCACTGAGGCAATCTGTGTGAGCAGGTTGTGAATAAGGGTGGTAACACGGAATTTTTCCCGTCCCTGGTAACTCAGAGGCGGGATTTTTTTATCCTTTCCCGCTGGATTTATTAGAAGGAGAAGAAAGATGCAGATTTACGAAGAATTGCAAAGAAGAGGCCTCATCGCACAGGTCACAGACGAAGAAAAGGTTAAAGAACTTGTCAATGCCGGTAAAGCTACATTCTATATCGGTTTTGACTGTACCGCAGACAGCCTTACGGCAGGTCACTTCATGGCTCTTACGCTTATGAAGAGACTTCAGATGGCAGGCAATCGTCCCATCGCTCTTATCGGCGGCGGTACTACTATGATCGGAGATCCTTCGGGACGTTCCGATATGCGTAAGATGCTTACAAGAGAAGACATCGACCACAACGCAGAATGCTTTAAGCGCCAGATGGAGAAGTTCATTGATTTCGGCGAAGGCAAGGCTATGCTTGTCAACAACGCAGATTGGCTCATGAACCTTAATTACATCGAACTTTTAAGAGAAGTAGGCGCATGTTTCTCGGTTAACAACATGCTCAGAGCCGAGTGCTATAAGCAGCGTATGGAGAAGGGACTTAGCTTCCTTGAATTTAACTACATGATTATGCAGTCTTACGACTTCTATCACATGTTCAAGGAATTTAACTGTAACCTTGAGTTTGGCGGCGATGACCAGTGGAGCAACATGTTAGGCGGTACCGAACTTATCAGAAGAAAACTCGGCAAGGATGCTCATGCAATGACCATTACCCTTCTTACAGACTCACAAGGTAAGAAGATGGGTAAGACCGCAGGTAATGCAGTATGGCTCGATCCCAACAAGACTTCACCCTTCGAGTTCTTCCAGTACTGGAGAAACGTTGGTGACGCTGATGTCATTAAGTGCCTTAAGATGCTTACATTCCTTCCCATCGAAGAAATCGAAGCTATGGAGAAGTGGGAAGGCGCTGAGCTTAACAAGGCCAAGGAAATCCTAGGATTCGAACTTACCAAGCTTGTTCACGGTGAGGAAGAAGCCAATAAAGCTCTTGAAGCCGCAAGAGGAGTATTCGGCGGTACATCTACCGAGAATATGCCTACTACAGAAGTTTCCGAGGCAGATTTATTCAACGGTACAATCGATGCAATCGCATTGCTTGTTAAGGCTGAACTTGTTGCCACAAGAAGCGAGGGAAGACGTGCCATCGAGCAGGGCGGCGTAACCGTTAACGATGAGAAGGTTACCGACATTAAGAAGGCATACACTCTTGATGAAATAGCAGCTTCTGATTTTGTAATCAGAAGAGGTAAGAAAAATTTTAGAAAAATTGTTGTAAAATAATGTTATAATACATTTACAGCGACTGTATTGGTTAAGCCGAGCAGATTAACGTCTGCCCGGCTTATTCTTTAGTCGAATTTCTCGGAGGTTACATATGACAGACAGAGAACTTATCCATGAAGCTTTTGAAGCAAGAAAAATGTCTTATTGTCCTTATTCCGAATTTGCCGTAGGTGCTGCAATTTTAGCCAAAAGCGGCAAGGTCTACAGGGGATGCAACATTGAGAATGCGGGTTACAATCCTACCAACTGTGCTGAGAGAACGGCTATCTTTAAAGCGGTGAGCGAAGGGGACACCGAATTTGTAAAGATTGCCATTATCGGCGGTAATATCAACACACCTATAGATTCATATGCATATCCTTGCGGTCCCTGCAGACAGGTTATGCGTGAATTCTGTGATCCCGACTCATTCAGAATCATTGTTGCGGTGTCCGAAGACAAGTACGAAGAATACTTTTTAAAGGAGCTGCTGCCTAAGAGTTTTGGGCCCGAATACCTTCAATGAATACTTTTTTAACAATTGCGGCCGTTGCAATCGGCTTGTTTTTGCTTTTCTTTTCCTATGAAGCATTTGAACAAAACAGACGCTTAAAAAGGCTTCGAGCCAAGGCTAAAGCCTCTTACGGTAAGCTTAATGACAAATCTTTAAGTCACGATGAGATGGAAAGCGTCAAGAAATTGTTTTATCGTTACCGGACCGAAGAGTCTATAGACGATATTACGGCGTCGGATCTTGAAATTGATGAAATATTCAACCGCTTTAATACTGCATTAAGCGCACCGGGAAGAGATTTCTTTTACCGGATGCTTCGTACGCCTAAGTACGACAGAGAAGAGCTTGAAAAGCTTAATAAGAAAGTTGAAGCTTTACGTACGGATGAGGCGGCAAGAGACGATATCAGGAGTATCTTTCTTACGATTTCCAAGATGAACGGCGTCAATTTCTTTGAGTGTATCGATTATTTCGAGACGATTCCCGAGAAAAGCGTTATTACGGAGCTTTTGCCCACAATCTTTATGGTGGCATCCGTTGCGGCGATTTTCATTAATTCCGGTCTTGGCATATTCCTGCTTATCGCTACACTGGGATTTAACGTTTACACGTATTATAAGAGCAGAGGTATTATAGAATCGTATATTGTCTGTTTTGCTTACATAGCTAACCTTATTAAGAGCGCATCCAAGCTTACCGACAGGAAATTTGATGTTCTTTCCGAGGAATGTGCGGAACTTGAAGAGCTTACCAAACGCCTTAAGCCTCTTACAAAGCGAGTAGGTATGGTAGTAGGTAGCAGCAACACTACCGGTGCCGGAAGCCCTCTCGATATTTTGGCCGATTATACCAAGATGTTTTTCCACACGGATATTATTGCTTTTTATAAGATGCTTAAAATCTTTAAAGAGCAAAAAGAAAACGTTGAAGAGATATATATACTTGCAGGTAAAATTGAATCTTATATCGTTATAGCATCCATCAGGACGGCAATACCTGAGTATTGCATTCCTGAAGTGTCGGAAGGAATAGTAGGCGAGAATTTATATCATCCCCTTATTGAGAATCCTGTTAAGAACAGCATTGCAGCGCATAAAGGCGTACTTATTACGGGTTCCAATGCATCGGGTAAGTCGACCTTCTTAAAGACGGTGCTTTTAAATGTACTATTTGCCAAGACAATTTATACTTGCATGGCAGATTCTTTTGCCGCAGACGATTATATAATGTTTTCTTCAATGTCGCTTAGAGACGACCTTCTTCACAAGGACAGCTATTTTATGGTGGAGATTAAGGCTTTAAAGCGTATATTTGACTATAGTATCAGCCATCCCGAGAGGAAAGTGTTATGCTTTGTGGACGAAGTATTAAGGGGTACCAATACGGTTGAACGTATAGCGGCATGCACTCAGATACTTAAGAAGCTTAGTGACATGGGTGTACTTACTTTTGCGGCTACACATGACATAGAGCTTACCTCACTTTTGGAAGACATATATGACAATTATCATTTCGACGAGGAAATCAGAGATGATGATGTATTGTTCAATTATTTGATTAAACCCGGCAAGGCAACTTCCAAGAACGCTATCAAACTTTTGTCTATTATGGGCTTTTCGGACGATATCGTTGACAGGGCCAAGCTTATGGCGGATGACTTTACGGAAAACGGAGTATGGAGATGATGAACGTAACAATTTATTCGGACGGTTCCTCACGAGGCAACCCCGGCCCCGGCGGGTTCGGTACGGTGTTACACTACGTAACCCCCAAGGGAGAGCTGGTTAAACTGGAGCTTTCCAAAGGATATGCGGAGACCACCAATAACCGGATGGAGCTTATGGGTGTTATTGCGGGTCTTGAGGCACTCAATCGTCCCTGCGACGTTAAGATAATTTCCGACTCACAATATGTAGTTAAGGCGTTTACAGAGAACTGGATAGACTCCTGGGTTAAATCTAATTGGAAAAGAAAGAGCGGACCCGTTCTTAACACCGATTTGTGGAAGAGATTGTTAAAAGCAATGGAGCCTCACAAGGTTTCTTTTGAATGGATTAAAGGTCACGCGGGACATCCCGAGAATGAACTCTGCGACAGTCTTGCAACGGCCGCTGCAGATGCTGATCCCGAGAAATTGTTGATTGATGAAGGATATGTTATGAATTAATTATCCATCGTATTGACATGAAATATATAGTGTTTTATACTTTAAGAGACACAAGATATTGTGTCTCTTAATTGTTTATTTCTTTAGTTTTTCTGATTTGGGAGGATAAATATGAGTACCGGAAATTGGTCGTCCGAAAGAGATTCCAGTGTAGATTACGGTGAAGTTTTTAAGCCTGTGGGCGAGATATTTGTTATCAAAAAGGACGGAAGCAAAGAAGCTTTCAATGTCCAGAAAGTTATTAATGCGGTTGCCAAAAGTGCATACCGAGCTCTTACCAAGTTTACTCCCGAAGAGAATGAGAAAATCTGCAGATATGTTATAAATCGTGTGGATGAGATGAACACTACCGAGATTCCCATCCCCGTAATGCACAATATTGTTGAGAGTGCGCTTGAAGAAGTTAAGCCTATTGTTGCCAAGAGCTACAGAGACTATCGTAACTACAAGCAGGACTTTGTACGCATGCTTGATGACGTTTACAAGAAGTCTCAGTCCATTATGTATGTAGGCGACAAGGAGAATGCCAACACCGATTCTGCCCTTGTATCTACGAAGAGAAGCCTTATATTCAACCAGCTTAACAAGGAACTTTATCAGAAGTTTTTTATGACCACTGAAGAGATTCAGGCTTGCCGCGACGGATATATTTACGTGCATGATATGTCCGCAAGGCGTGACACCATGAACTGCTGCCTTTTCGATGTTGAAACCGTTTTAAAGGGCGGTTTTGAAATGGGTAACATCTGGTACAACGAGCCTAAGAGCCTCGATGTTGCTTTTGACGTAATCGGTGATATTGTTCTTAGTGCCGCAAGCCAGCAGTACGGCGGATTCACCGTTCCAAGCGTTGACTTGATTCTTGAGCCTTATGCTCAGAAATCTTATGATAAATATATAGAGAAATACAGAAGACTCGGTATTGAAGATTCAAGAGCCGAGGCCGAAGCACTTGCAGACGTTACAAGAGAGTTTGAGCAGGGCTTCCAGGGATGGGAGTATAAGTTTAATACGGTTGCTTCTTCAAGAGGCGACTATCCTTTCATTACAGTAACCGCAGGTACGGGAACCGGAAGATTTGCCAAGCTCGCGACTATTTCAATGCTTAACGTAAGACGCCGCGGTCAGGGTAAGCCCGAATGCAAGAAGCCTGTATTGTTCCCTAAGATTGTATTCTTATATGACGAGAATCTTCACGGTCCCGGCAAGGAGCTTGAAGATGTATTTGAAGCAGGCGTTAAATGCTCCGCCAAGACCATGTATCCCGACTGGCTTTCACTTACAGGTAAGGGTTATGTGGCAGGTATATACAAGCAGTATGGCAAGATTATTTCTCCCATGGGCTGCAGAGCTTTCTTAAGTCCCTGGTATGAAAGAGGCGGAATGCATCCCGCAGATGACAAGGATGTTCCTGTATTCGTAGGACGTTTCAATATCGGTGCGGTATCACTTCACCTTCCGATGATACTTGCCAAGGCTCGTAAGGAATCAAGAGACTTCTATGAAGTACTTGATTACTATTTGAATCTTATAAGGCAGTTACATATCCGTACTTATGCATACCTTGGCGAGATGCGTGCATCCACCAATCCTTTGGCTTACTGCGAAGGCGGATTCTTAGGCGGACATCTTAAGCTCACAGATAAGATTAAGCCTTTACTTAAATCTGCAACCGCAAGCTTCGGCATTACGGCACTTAACGAACTTCAGGAACTTTATAACGGTAAGTCTCTTGTAGAAGACGGTGCTTTTGCAGTTGAAGTACTTGAATACATTAACAAAAAGATTAACGAGTTTAAGGAAGAAGACGGCAACCTCTATGCAATCTACGGAACTCCCGCAGAAAGCCTTTGCGGCCTTCAGGTTCAGCAGTTCAGAAAGAAATACGGTATTATCGAGGGTGTAAGCGACAGAGAATATGTATCCAATTCTTTCCACTGCCATGTTACCGAAGACATTACACCTATTCAGAAGCAGGATTTGGAGAATCGTTTCTGGAATCTTAGTAACGGCGGTAAGATTCAGTACGTTAAGTATCCCATCGATTATAATATCGATGCAGTTAAGACTCTTATCAGACGAGCAATGGATATGGGATTCTATGAAGGAGTCAACCTTTCTTTGGCATACTGCGACGATTGCGGTCATCAGGAACTTGAAATGGATGTATGCCCTAAGTGCGGAAGCAGAAACCTTACCAAGATTGACCGCATGAACGGCTATTTGTCATACTCACGTGTTCACGGCGACACCAGACTTAATGATGCCAAGATGGCTGAAATTGCCGAAAGGAAGTCTATGTAATTATGCGATATCACAATATTACCAAAGATGATATGAATAACGGCGACGGCCTGAGAGTTGTGCTGTGGGTTGCGGGTTGCGTTCATCATTGCAAGAACTGCCAGAACCCTCTTACATGGGATCCGGAAGGCGGACTTCTGTTTGACGATGCGGCAAAGCGTGAGATATTCGATCAGCTTGATAAGCCTTATATTTCGGGCATTACTTTCTCGGGCGGTGACCCCCTTCATCCTGCGAATAAAGAATACGTGACTTCTTTTGCAGCCGAACTTAAAGAGAAATACCCTAATAAGACCATCTGGCTATATACCGGTGATTCATGGGAAAGCATCTGTGAGCTTCCGGTAATGAAGTACGTGGATGTTTGCGTGGACGGAGAGTATATTGACGAGTTAAGAGACGTTAAGCTTATGTGGAAGGGAAGCCCCAATCAGCGTGTAATCGATGTACAGGCTACGCTTAAGTCTTCGGATATCACTAAGCCCATACTTCATTGCGCCGATTATTACGATGCTCCCATTACCGATGCTGAGTCACAGCAGTGCAAGGGTTGCGGAGACTGATTTATAAGGAAATTTGATTATGGAAAGAATTGCTCATTTTGAGAAAGTTAGTTTTGAAAGATTTTATGAAGACTTCAAGGACACTTTCCCTGAATTTCAGACAAAAGAAGAAATTAGAAAGATATATGATTATATACCTATGCCAAAGCGTGCAACAAAAAAGAGTGCAGGATATGATATATTTCTGCCCATAGGCTTAACACTAAATCCGGGACAAACGGCTAAAATTCCCACTGGTATAAGAGTTAAGATGCGTGATGATTACGTGTTTATGATTTATCCGCGCTCCGGGCTTGGATTCAAGTATCGTCTGCAACTTAATAATACTGTGGGTGTTATCGATGCAGATTATTATGATTCGGATAATGAAGGTCATATATTTATTAAGATTACAAATGATACGAATGAAGATAAGACTGTGGTAATGCAAGATCATACAGCTTTTTCTCAGGGAATATTTATGCAGTATGGTATTACTGATGACGATGATGTTACGACAGAGCGTAACGGAGGCTTTGGAAGCACATCCAAGTAGTTTTGAAACAACATTGCTTGATATATATTACGAATTGTACTTACATTTGTAACTATTTTCGTTGAATTAAACTCACCCCGATGGTATCATCATATAAAGAATGTAATTTGGAGGATATATTAGTGAGTGATTTTTTAATAGCTACAGACTGCGGAGCGGATCTTCCCGAGGACTATCTTAAGGAGAATAATATTTCCTGCTCCAACCTTACTTACACCATTTGCGGCAAGACCTATGGCGGAAGAGGCGAACAGTTGCCTTATAAAGAATTCTATTCTTTGATGAGAGCAGGAAATCTTCCCAAGACCAGCCAGGTTAACCCCGATGAGGCCAAGGAAAGCTTATTGGAACTCTTAAAACAGAACAGCAAAGTTCTTGTGCTTGCTTTTTCTTCGGGCTTAAGCGGAACCTACAACAGTTTCAGAATCGCTGCCGAAGAGATTATGGAAGAGAATAAAGATGTACAGATAAAGGTTGTGGATTCCAAATGCGCATCTTTGGGTCAGGGATTATTTGTATATAAAGTTGTCGAATACGCCAAGACCGGTGCTTCTTTTGAAGATACCGCCAAGTTTGCGGAAGAGACGGCGCCTAAGTGCGTACACGTATTCACCGTTGATGACTTAAATCATCTTTACAGAGGCGGACGTGTTACCAAGACAGCGGCTTTCTTCGGAACGGTTTTGAATATTAAACCCGTTCTTCATGTTGATGATGACGGACACCTTATCCCTCTTATGAAAGAAAGAGGACGTAAGAAATCCCTTCTTAAACTTGTAGAGCTTATGGGCGAACAGATGGGCTCTTACAAGGATAAGAATGATATAGTATTTATAAGCCACGGCGATTGTGTGGAAGATGCGGAATTTGTAAGAGACGAAGTAAAGAATCGTTTTGGTATAGAGAAGTTCATGATTAACAATATCGGTCCCGTAATCGGAGCTCATGCAGGCCCCGGTACCATAGCTTTGTTCTTTATGGGTGACAGAAGATAGGCTGGGACTTAAGGGGAGGTTTCCATGTACGAATACGCGAAGGCAGTTAGGCTGTGTCTGGCCGAATATCTGACTATACTCGTACTACATGTTATCTATGCATTTTATCAATATGGCACGGAAACAGGCAGAATGGTTCTGCTTGTTTCTGCCGTCATGATTTTCATTACATTTCTTGTGGCAGTCTTTGTCAAGAAGGAAGCGTTCGTCCTATGCTTCGTTCTGGTTTCTGTATTAATATCCTCGACAATAATAGGATATTTGGTCCATACGCTTGCTTTTGCCATCTTAATGTTCATTCTTATGGCAATCTGCATTACCGTATTTATGGACAAAAAGTATATTGCCGTTTCGGCAGTGCTTTCTGTCATAGTCAGTGTGGCGTACATATTTACTGTGCCGGAGCGCATTAAGGAGAATGTTCCGATATTCATGCATGTCGTGTACATAGTTTCTTTTATTGCCGCTATGGTCAATTTGTATGTGCTCGTATTTCATGCTCGTAAATACATGAAAGGCATGGAAGAGAAGGCAATCGAGGCTGAACACGCCAATGAATCCAAGATGCTCTTCCTTGCCAATATGTCTCACGAAATCCGTACTCCCATGAATGCAATATGCGGTCTTGCGGAGTTAATTTTAAGAGACGAGACATTATCTTCCGAAACAAGAGCCAATACGGAAAGTATCCAGACTGCCGGCAAGGTGCTTATTTCAATAGTTAACGATATTCTTGACTACAGTAAGCTTGAAAGCGGCAACATGGAGATTATTCCCGTCAATTATTCTTTCTCCGTTCTGATTAATGATGTTTTAAATATGATGAGCGTAAGAAAGGATGATAAAGACGTTGAAATCCGTGCCGATATTCAGGAAGGCCTTCCGGATTCTCTTATCGGTGATGAGATAAGACTTCGTCAGATTCTTTTTAATCTTTTATCGAACGCTATCAAATATACGGAAAAGGGCTATGTAATACTCGATGTTAAGGGTAAAGAGGATACGGGCTTTGTAGATCTTACAATTTCCGTAACAGACAGCGGTATCGGCATTAAGAAAGAAGATATAAGCAAGCTTTTCACAAGCTTCCAACAGGTTGATACCAGAAAGATTAGAAATCGTGAGGGTACAGGCCTCGGACTTGCGATATGTAAGAAACTGCTTAATCTTATGGGCGGTGAAATCGAAGTCGAGAGTACTTACGGCGTAGGTTCTAAATTCACAGTTCATATCAGTCAGAAAATCGCCGAGAATCCTGTATTTGTAGAGAAGCCAAAGAGCGTTGAGGAAAGTGAGCCGAAGGTTGTGGCTCCCGACGCCAAAGTGTTGGTAGTCGATGATAATGCTGTTAACTTGAAGGTTTCGCAGGGACTTATCAGAACCTTCGGAATTACTGTCGATACTTGTAAGAGCGGACGTGAATGTCTGGAGATACTTAAAGACAATAAAGATTACGACATCATATTTATAGACCATATGATGCCGGAACTTGACGGTATTGATACGCTTAATATGATTCGTTCGGACTCGAGTGAATACATGAAGAAAGTTCCTCTTATCGCTCTTACCGCCAATGTTGTAAGCGGAGTGAGGGAAATGTTTATTTCGGAGGGCTTTGATGACTATGTTCCAAAGCCTATCGATATGGTATGGCTCAATGCAATATTAAGAAAATACTTACCTAAAGAGAAGCAGCGATAAGGCTGCTTTTCTTGTATGTGTTTTTGTACTTGCACTTATGGTAAAATAAGCATACAATATGGTGTATTAATATTTTAAGGAGGTTAGAAACATGGGAAAGGTTAGAACCAGATTTGCACCCAGTCCCACAGGCAGAATGCATGTAGGTAACTTAAGAACAGCGCTTTATGAATACTTGGTTGCCAAGCATGAAGGCGGCGATTTTATTTTACGTATCGAGGATACCGATCAGGAACGCTTTGTCGAAGGCGCGATTGACATCATATACAGAACACTTGAAAAAACAGGACTTAAACACGATGAAGGCCCCGATAAGGATAAAGGTTACGGCCCTTACGTACAGAGCGAGCGTACCAAGTCCGGCATGTATCTTGAGTATGCCAAGAAACTTATCGAGAAAGGCGCGGCTTATTACTGCTTCTGCGATAAGGAACGTCTCGAGAGCCTTAAGCAGGTAGTTGATGGTAAGGAAATCGTTGTATACGACAAGCATTGCCTTCACTTAAGCCCCGAAGAGGTTAAGGCTAATCTCGATGCAGGTAAGCCTTACGTAATCAGACAGAATGTTCCGAGAGAAGGCACCACAACCTTCCATGATGAGCTTTACGGAGATATTACCGTTGATAATGCAGAGCTTGATGACATGATTCTTATTAAGTCAGACGGCTTCCCTACATATAACTTCGCTAACGTTATTGATGACCATCTTATGGGTATTACACACGTTGTAAGAGGTAATGAGTATATTTCTTCAACTCCCAAGTATCAGCTTTTATATGATGCTTACGGTTGGGAGTCCCCCAAGTATATTCACTTAGGCCTTATTACCGACGAGACTCATAAGAAATTATCCAAGAGAAGCGGACACAGCTCATTTGAAGATTTGCTCGAGCAGGGCTTCTTAACGGAAGCTATTATAAACTACATCGCACTTCTCGGATGGTCACCGGAAGATAATAACGAGTTCTTTACACTTGAGGAGCTTGTTAAAAAGTTTGATTATCATAAGATTAATAAGTCCCCTTCAGTATTCGACATGGCCAAGCTTCGTTGGATGAACGGAGAGTACATTAAGAAGATGACCGATGAGGACTTCCTCGAAGTTGCACTTCCCATTGTGAAGGAAGTAATTACCAAGCCTTATGACCTTAAGAAAATTGCTCTTATGACCAAGACCCGTATCGAGGTATTCCCCGATATCAAGGAGCACATCGATTTCTTCGAAGCGCTTCCCGAGTATGATGTGGCAATGTATGAGCATAAGAAGATGAAGACCACACTTGAGTCTTCTCTTGAGGTGTTAGAGGATGTAATTCCCCTTCTTGAGGCTCATAATGATTACACAAATGACAGCTTATACGCTATACTTTCCGATTACGTAGCACGTAAAGAAGTTAAGAATGGGTATGTGATGTGGCCCATCAGAACAGCTCTTTCAGGTAAGCAGATGACTCCCGCCGGAGCTACCGAAATTTTGGAAGTTCTCGGCAAGGAAGAGTCTATCAAGAGACTTAAAACAGGAGTAGAACTGTTAAAGAAAGCTCTTGGAAGATAAGAACCAGCAAATAGCAATTAAGTACGGAGACGGTCCTGCATTAATACTTGCGGGACCGGGTTCCGGTAAGACCACCGTACTTACACATCACATTAAGCACTTGATAGAAACGGGAGTTTCTCCCGACAAGATTCTGGTAATCACATTTACCAGAAAAGCGGCATTCGAAATGAAGAGCCGATTCGAAAATCTATGTCCCCATACGGCCGATGAAACGACCTTCGGAACATTTCACTCGATTTTTTATAAAATAATAAGAGCATTTGGCAAGAAAGAAAAAAAGCTTGTTTCTGCTGAAGACAGGGCAAATTATATTTCTTTTCTGGCAGGCGACCATGCCAACGCGGAGTATTACGACCAGCATATTTCTCTTTACAAATCGCTATCTGACAAGAGTTTGTTTCGCTTTGTTAATGATACGGAAAAAGAAGACTTCTTGAAGATATTTGATGCCTATAACAAATGGCTTAAATCGGAAGGCATGATTGACTATGACGATATAATCTGCGAATGCAATGAGCTTCTTAGGAAGAATAAGAAAGCCTCATCATACATAAATCGCAAGTTTAGTCACATATGTGTCGATGAATTTCAGGATATCAATAATATTCAATATGAGACTCTTAAGATTATTGCCGGAGAGCGTGGAATCATATATGCGGTCGGAGATGAAGACCAGTCTATTTACGGTTTCAGAGGCGCCACGCCCGATATTATGAAACGATTTATTGATGATTATAAGCATACAAAAGTGATTAATCTTAACAGAAATTATCGTTCGTATCAGGATATATCCGATTTTTCACATAAAGTGATAAAGCATAATCTTAACAGAATCAATGAATGTGTGCCTGATTGCTTTAAGAAAGGTAATGCGTCACATGTACATATAAGAGTAAGCTTGACAAGAGAGGAAGCCTCTCGAGTTTTCATGGAGGATTTATATGCCAATTCCGAGAAGCCCTCGGCAATACTCCTTCGCA
Organism: Lachnospiraceae bacterium; assembly: GCA_017544835.1. GTDB lineage: Bacteria > Bacillota > Clostridia > Lachnospirales > Lachnospiraceae > UBA1258. Next base: position 46,932 of record JAFYDI010000010.1, read on the forward strand.
CCAACAAAGAAGTCGAAGATTATAAGAAGATGCTATTTAACTGCGCAGGCGATAAAGATGAATTTAAAGCAAGTATTCATGAAGACTTTGTGACTTTCATAGATTATGTGATGCACAGAAACATTAATGATTTAAAAGTCATTATAAATATTCCGGGCAATAACATTCCTTCATGCCTTTTAAAAGATATTGATTCTGTTGATGAGCTAAAGAAAAGGGTTGCGGGAACCAGAAAGGCGGATATTATTTATGTATTTGAAAATAAGTTAAATGTTTTAAAGGGGTTAAATCCGTTTTCTTTTGCCATGTATCTAAAAAATGTTATGGGGCTTTATGAATACCATAGGGAGAAAAGCGGGCTGATAAAGAAGGAGATTGTTGATGAAATATATGAGGAAATAATTGAAGGCTCCAAAGGCTGCGCCGATTTAAGAGCTTTTAAAGATTTACTTAGTAAGGATAAGCCGATTATACCACGTAAATCTTCCGAGGAAAATATTGTTATAACTACCTTTCATCAGGCCAAAGGCCTTGAATGGGACAAAGTGTTCATACCCGATGCGGTTGAAGGCAAAATTCCCGCAAGCATGTCTGTTGCCGAGTGCAGAGTGGAAGAGGAAAGAAGGCTTTTTTACGTAGCACTTACGAGGGCCAAAGAAGAACTGTATATTTACACAATAAAAAATGAGGAAAGCGGCGGTTCGTTTCCCTCAAGATTTATCGAAGAATTTGTTATGTAAGATTACTGGTCTTCAAAGTCGAGGCTGTCAAGGTATTCATCGAATTTGTCTGCGGCAGCTTCGTATTCTTCCTCGTCGTCGATATAGATTAATTCGGGCTCTTCATTGGGATCTTCTTCATTCTCTTTGTAACCGTAGATCCACACTTCCTCACTTGCGGCATTGCCTTCTTCGTCAAGAGGCATAAGTGCAATGTAATCTTTGTCGTTAAGTTCAAATATGGTAACTATGGAACATACAACGGTAGAGCCGTCGTCAAGGTCCAATGATACTGTCATTTCTTCATCAAGTTCCTTGTCGAAATTGTTATCGTCGTTAAAATCGCTCATAAGTAATCCTTTCTTAAGCTAATATATATCTTAAGAATATAGTATGCCAAAATATGCATACATGCAAGTAAATAAATATACAAAGAAGCCTGTGTTTGTGTTATATTGTAAATGTTGTGAAAAGTATTTCAAGGAATGGTTGTAAGGTTATGCAGATTCTTGTGTCACAAGCCACATTTAAAGGATACGGAGTGTTTTATGAAGGTAACAAGCTCTACGCATGCGCAGTGTTAAGCCACCTTCATAATGCCGGTATTTTGCTTTATAACAGCGACAACTACACTGAGACCAAAAAGGTTATTGTTCCCGAGGATTATTTCATCGGTGACGTAATGTGCGTATATCTTTCCGGCTTTGAGTTTAAAGACAAAGCTTATTTATTCTTTGCGGATGATAAGACTTTGGTTGATCCTTACGCAAGGGCGATTACATCTGACGGTAAGTATGGTCTTATTGTAAGGGAGAAAGCATATCCTTCTTTTGCCGACGACAAGAAATCGTTTGTTAAATTTGAAGATTCGATTTTATATACACTTAATGTCAGAGGCTATACAATGGCCGACAAAAGCGTGAAGGCGGCGCG